>CAYGPI010000038.1:0-22781 GCA_964351745.1 uncultured Francisellaceae bacterium | reverse complement strand
TGGCCATGGTTAGTTTATCAAAGAGCACATTATTACGAACCTTCAATGTTTGGATTTTACTTTCTAACAGAGCCTGAAACTCAATAGTGTTTTGTTCTTGGCTTAAAAAATCAGGATCATCTAGCACCTGAGTGATGGTTGAAAGTGTCGTGATAATCTGGTCTATTTTATCAAGGTTGTATAAAACGTATTCTCCATAAGGGCCTGCTAATTTGCTTATCGTATCAAGAGATATAAAAACAAGTGCCATGACAGTTTCCTGGAGTTCGGGTGAAATATTAGAATCAATCTGGAGCAAATTATCAACATTGGACTGTGTACGCAGTTGTTGGTCGTCTTCAATAGCCCAAGGGAAAGCACTGAAAAAAGTGCTCTTAAGATTGGTGTATGAAAAGGGTGGGCTATCAATGGATTTTGAAGAGATTTGTTTAAAAATATTCCAGGTCTGTGCAAAACCAATCTCTTCTGGATGACTTTCTTCTTCTATGTCTTGTAGAAAAATGCCTTCAATCTTGTCTTGTTCCTTGCCTTGAGCCCTTGCATTGGTTGGCAAAGTGACTTGTTTTTGCTCTGTACCCTCCAAATAGCTTGAGAGGGTTTTAATATAGGCTTCTGAATAATCAGGTTTTAAGTTAGCATTGCCCCATGTCGTGCTGTCTGCTTTTAAGGACAATATAGCTTGCTGCAACGCTTCATAATGAGGCAGTTCAGTTAAAACTTTTGGCTGATGTGTTTCGATATACTGCAAATCTTCTTGAAGTTTAGCTTTTGTTTCATTGGCAATGAGATCGCTCTTTATCAGTGTTTCTATTCTTTGGTGTAACGTTTTTATCACAAGAGAAAATTCTTGACTTAAATTTCCGATTTGTGAAAAGTGTTGATTATTAGTCAATTGCTCAAAAATAGTGATTAATAAAGAGACTGAAGGAAAATCATGTCGAGAGACAAGAGCGCTCTTGATATATTTCATAATGGCATGAAACCCAGAATGCTCAGCTGATTTTGAGATAACCGTGAGTGGAAGTTGCAGCTTAGAGGCAAGTTCACATCGCTTGAGAATGGATTGATAATCTAATTGCTCTAGAACTGAGAGACTCAAAAATTGGCCTTGAGCTGTTTTAACATATGTCTCATCTATTTGCGCTGTGGTCATTGTTTGTGTGGTCACTGGTCTTGAGCCAGAAATTGGCGCGTGAATACGCTTTAAAACATAGTCAGACATAAATAAAGGTGGGTTTTTTTCTTTTCTTACTCTGTCTTGAATTTTCTGTAATTTGCAGAATATTTCACCTAAAGTAAGGTATATAAAAGATCCTTGACTAGATTGGTTGACACGCTGTAGTTGAGTAATAAGCTTCGAAAATTGAGGAAGTTGATTAAAGGCTAGCGCTTCAAAAGATAGATGATGATCATGACTCAAAGGCTCCGCGTCAATAATATTAAAATCTGCGAGGGCGGGATGCTGTAGTCCTTGATAGGCTAAAGCTGAGACTTGATTATAGCCATATTTTCTAGAATACAACACTAAATCTCGAAAAAAACCGTGAACAGCTTTCATGTGGCTCACTTTTAAACGAGGTGATTTTGTCTCATTCATTTGAAAGAGGATACAGTCACAGATCCATTGTTGAATTTGAATTTCAAATTGAAGAAGTAACTGTAACTGAGGCGTGTCGTGACCAAGCCATTGAGTGTTTTTGTCCTCAAAATCTTGAGACCAGACTAGTTTCTTAAGATCTCCAATATTGATGTCTGTGAATAATTTTTTAGCATGGTTTCTAGTCCATTGACAAATTTGAGCTAGTAATAGTCGATATTCTTTAGCAGACATTTTTCCACATGCTATCTTTTCAATTTGTGAATTAAGCCAAGCTTCCTTTTCTTGCATAGGGTTGCGATGAGGATTGGATATCTTTTGTTGTTGTGCCCATTCAGGAAGATTGTATGCTTGCTCATGAACATGTCTGTCAAGGCTTTGTTCAATTAACACGCGCAAACTCATATGGTTTTTAATGGGTATGTGGCTAATAAATTGGTGAAGCAAGTTTCCAAATTCTTTATGCGTGCTGCTATCAAGACTTGATTGTGGTAAATTTTCTAGGGTTGCAAAGCACAAGACAATGCCATGTCTGAGGGTGACTAGGTGTTGATTAAAATCATTGAGAAGTCTATCAAATTTATCATGGAGTTCTTGTGCTGTAAAATTCTCGTGGCGCAAAGCTTCGATATAATCGTGATATCTAATTTGAGCAAGTTGCTTTTCGCTATCTAACAGGACTCTTATTTTGTCGAGCCAATTTTGATGCATCGGTAAAGAGCTATGCTCAGTTAAAAAGTGATATCCAGTTTCCATGACATGAGCATGGCCATCGCAGTCAACCAGGTGTCCTTGTGTGTCTAAAGCAAGCATATCATGAAGGAGCTTTAAGCAAGACTCTTTATTTTTATCAGAAGCTTTTGGGTAATGGCGTTGAATACTTTGCCATAATCCTTGTAAGGGGACTGTATCGATTAGACCCATGGCTAGAGCTGTCAGGTGGGAGCCTTGATAAATACCATTGCAAGTTTCACCGATGACATATTGATAGGGTTTTGGGCCGTAGATCACTTTGTTAATGGCGAATACTAAGGTTTGTAGAATATAAAGTTTATGCTCTAGTTGAGCATAGTCAGCTCGACACTTATCTTGCGATGTATAAAATCGCTTGATAGCAGAATTAGATGGTTTAATTTTAAAAAAGCGCAACCATTTTCCTAGCCAGGAAGAGCGTGGAAAGTATTCAATGTCGACAAAATACTCAATGTTTGGTGCTATTTTTTGGTAATAGTCGTTCATCTTCACTTTAAGCTGGATAAGAACGTCAATATTTGAACGAATCACTTGATCAATGTTTTGTTCACCAATGAGAAGGCAGACACTTTTAATGCAAACTTCAAACTCCTTTAGGAATTGAATATGTTCTTTAATAGAGATGAGATTGACTTTGGGATATTGTATTTTTATATCATCTAGTTGTGAAATTTGCTGGTTCATATAGCTTAAGCCAACGATGATATTTTCTAAGCTAATGTCACTTAATGATTGCTGCATGGACCTTACATCGTGATTAGTGGCTTCAATGGCCTGTTGCGTAAGAGAGGGCAAGCTAAAATGTCTTAAGGGCAACTCGTTAACAAGAGCAAGAAATGAAACCTTTGGTTTAGGGGGAGGCTGCGGGGGCTCTTGTGGTGCTGCTATTTTTGGTGGCATTGATGGTTTCGGTGGCATTGCTGGCTTATCAACCATCGTGTTTTGATCCTGAAACGTAAAGCTTGGCCCGATCTTGGCAGTTTTCTGTGTTGCTTGCTGATCATTTTTTACGGTTGTTGCTTGCTGACCTTCTTTGACAGCTGCTGGGGGCTCTTTATTTTTTTTAGGGGCCATAGCAAGCCGCTTCTTTTTAGCCTTGCTTGTTAATTTTCTTTTTTTGGTTGGAGCTGGTTTTTCATCCATAGAATGACTGCTGTCCACTAATATACTTCATGTTATTGTATCATAGTAAGTTAATCTTCAAACTGTTAATTCATCTATAAGCGTGGCTCTACACTTTAACCATTAATTAGAAATTTTGTGCTTCTAAAGGTTGTATAAGGCTTGTGAACGTGATGAAATGCATATATGTTAGTTAATCGGCTTAGAAGTGTTATGGCTGAAGATGATGATAAGGCGCCACACGGGCTGTCATGGTGGCAACGCTTTAAGAATTTAGGGAAATCCTGGGGTTCAGACATCAAGGATTCGATGTTTTCTGATCCAAATAACAGCACTTACGGTGATTGGTTAAAAAGTTTGGGTCAATTACAACCTTTAATAAGACAAATGCGCCAAGAGATCGATAGTTTAGGTACCAAGGATATCTCGTTTGATATTTTAGGTGCTGGGACCTTTCTGTTACAAATTGATTTACTCCTGATCAAAGTGAGGCAACACTTTAGCAATTATCATCGCAGAAAGGCTGATTTTAATCACAAGGGCGAATTGTCTCAGTCCATGCTGAGTCGGATAGAAACAGAGTCAAAAAGCTGCTATGCCTGTATGGAATATTTGTTTAAGGCTCTAAAAGGGAAAACCTATCTTGAGTTGAATGATAAATTTATTATTGAATGCGTGAAGTCTTTAGAGACTTCAACTCAACTATTGTCTCACGAAATGCAGCAGCTCAATGAGTTAGCGCTTAAGCGAGATCCTGTCTATCAGCTTTTCGAAAATGAGCTATTTAAGACCTTAATGTCATTAGAGCAGGGTGAGCATCCTCATGACACATTTAAACCATCCTATCCGTCGATGGATCCTTTACGTGACAAAGCTCATCTGATCGAAGAGGTCGCGTTGAGAGATATTGCTTCTGAAATGCTTTCTCAGTACAACACCTTAAAACGTAGCTCAGATTTCTATCAAAATAGCTTACTTTCAACTTATCAGTCTCAATTGTTGACAGCGAGGCTCGACGCTTTTGAACAGCATGTGAGCGCTTATATTTCAATTGCAAGTCAATCAAAGCTTGATAGAGAAAAAATTATTGTAGCCATACAGCACTTATTTTTAGATTTGGAGGCTATGCGCTTTGTGCCACTTAAAACCTTCAGTGAAAAATCTAAAGTAGTGAAACAACAGTTAACGCAACATTTGCGTAAAAGTGAACTGGGTTTGGAAGCGTTAAAACCGTTACAGATGGGGTTCAGAGCAAAACTTGGGCTGAAGTCGAGGTTTCGCTCTTAGTTTTATAGGATAAAAATAAGAGCAGCGACAGAGCGCTTTTCAGCGGTTAAGACTTGATAAGTTCTGCTAGCAGCGTAGCTATCCATAAATTCAATGCCAATGTTCCTCTCAAAAAAAGTAGCCATGACGGATGCTGGCGGAATTTGTATGCCGGGGCCTGTGCCTAAGAGAAGAATTTCAGGGTTTAATTCAAAAATGGTATGACATATTTCAGGGCTGAGTGTTTCGAATCGATCGGCCTTAATTGGCAACATACTTTCAGATTGTATTAAAATGCTATGATTGAGCCATTGGCTATTCACTTGGATTTCTCCAGGCTTAAATCCTTGAATTTGGTATAAAGCGCTATTTTGATCTTGAGATAAAAGCATTTTAATGGCTGGTGCATAAAAAAAAACAGTATAACAATTTGCGCCTTGGCTGAAAAGGCATAATATTATAAGTGTAGAGATTAAAACGCGCTGTAATATTTTAAGGAAATTCGTTAAGTATGGATACCAAGTTTAGAAGTGATATATTGCCCCCTTACGTTTTTAGTTTGGTTGATAAACTTAAATTAACAGCCGTCAATAAGGGCCTAGATATTATCGATTTTGGGATGGGTAACCCAGATAATCCTACACCAGACTCTATTGTTGAGGCCATGACCTTGGCGGCTAGCTCGCCATTAAACCACAGGTATAGCCAATCTGAAGGGATTTATAAGTTGCGACTCGCCCTGTGTGAGTGGTATCAGTCTCGTTTCCAAGTATCCCTCGATGCTAAAACAGAGGTGATTGCAACTTTAGGCGCCAAAGAAGGTCTAGCTCACTTGGCATTAGGCATGTGCCAGGTGAATGATACTATTTTAGTGCAAGATCCATGCTACCCAATCCACCACTACGCTTTTATTCTCGCTGGTGCCAAAGTCCAATCTGTGCCTTTAGACACTCCTCAGCGTTTTTTAGAAAATTTGAAAAAAATATTAGAGCAAGGTTTGAGGCCTAAGGCACTTGTGATTAACTTTCCTCATAACCCTACCACCATGACCGTCGACAAAAGTTTCTTTAGTGAGATTATTGGATTAGCTAAACAATATCAATTTTGGGTCATTCACGACTTTGCTTATGCTGAGATAGCTTTTGATGGCTACCAGCCCCCCTCAATCTTAAGTATTGAAGGTGCTAAAGATGTTGCTGTTGAAGTCTATTCTTTATCCAAGACCTATAATATGCCTGGGTGGCGTGTTGGTTTTCTAGCAGGTAATCCGACTTTAGTAGGGGTCTTAAAACGAGTTAAATCTTATGTCGATTATGGTCTTTTTGCGCCTATTCAATACGCTGCCATCCATGCTTTGCAGTCCCCGGTTTCTGTGGTGGATGAGATTGTTCAAACTTATCAGTTACGAAGAGATTGTTTGGTTGCAGGTTTAAATGAGTTAGGTTGGCGTGTTGCGTCGCCCAGAACGACGATGTTTGTGTGGGCAACCATTCCTGAGTCTTTTGCGCACATGGATTCTCTTGCTTTTAGTCAATATTTGATATCTCATGCAGGGGTTGTTGTTTCGCCAGGGATCGGATTTGGTCAGCAAGGTGAGCATCATGTGCGTTTTGCATTAATAGAGTCTCCTGAGCGGATACAGGCAGCATTACGACGTTTAGAGCCATTGTTTGCAGGTCAAAATAAGGAGCCTTTACTTGGAGCCGGTTAATATAGCTTTACTAGGCGTTGGCGTTGTTGGGCAAAGCACCATTAATGTTTTGCGACAAAACCAAGCAGATTTGGCTCGTCGAATAGGTCGAGAGATATGCTTAATGGGCGTCGCTGTTAAAGATCCGAATAAGCATCGAGCCTGTGATTTAGCTGATGTGCCTTTCTTTGATGCTCATGAATTAGTCAATCATCCTAAAGTCGACATTGTGGTTGAGCTTATGGGTGGCATCGATTTAGCCAAAGAACTCTTGCTTGAAGCTTTGCATGCCAATAAGCATTGTGTCACTGCAAATAAAGCACTGATAGCCCAGGCAGGTCATGAGCTTTTTAAATTGGCAGCCAGTAAAGATCGTATGATTTCTTTTGAGGCTTCTGTGGCTGGTGGTATACCAATCATTAAATCCATTAGAGAGGGACTGCAAGGCAATCAGATTTTGTCTTGTAAAGGCATTGTAAATGGGACGTGCAATTATATTTTAACTAAAATGCGAGATGAATCGTGGTCTTTTGAATACGCCTTAAAGCAAGCTCAATTATTGGGCTTTGCAGAAATGGATCCAACCTTTGACGTTGAAGGTATTGATTCAGCTCACAAGTTAGCGATTCTGGCTTCTATTGCTTTTGGCATACCCCTTCAATTTGATCTCATTCATATTAAAGGCATCAAAGATATTTGTGCTATGGATGTTGCTATGGCGCAGGAGCTAGGTTTTGAAATAAAATTATTAGCTATTGCCAAACGACAAAGTGAGGGTATAGAGTTGCGGGTGCATCCAACACTCATCAAAAAGAAGTCAATGTTAGCTAGTGTCAATGGCGCCATGAATGCAGTGCTTGTGGATGCTAATGCCGTTGGGCCAACCATGTATTATGGCGCTGGCGCTGGTGGAGGTCCTACAGCTTCAGCTGTCGTCGCTGATATTGTTGAAACGGCTAGAATGCTTTCTAATCCACAGGTCAGGGTGCCTTATCTGGCTTTTCCAGATGCTGCGTTAGCTCAAACAAAGATTTTATCCTTATCAGATCATCACACTGGCGCATATTTCAGAATTCAAGTGGCAGATGAGCCAGGCGTACTTGCAAGCATCACGGAGCTTCTTTCAAAACAAAATATAAGTATTAAAAGCCTTATTCAAAAAGATCCCACTGTTTCCAAAGACAATCATGTCACTGTTATTTTGTTGACTCATCCGGCTTGTTGGCATCAATTGATGCAAGCTAAAGATGATATTGAGCGTTTAGATAGTACTTATCAGTCAATTTCTTTCTTACCCATAGAGCCTATAGAAGATCAATAAAATGAATTCATCACTTATCGCGCGCTATCAGTCTTTTATTGATGTTCATCCCTCATATATTGTTAGTTTAGGGGAAGGCTCAACACCACTAGTCAATGTTTCTGATACTTGTGGGTTAAAAGATATTCAAGTTTTCTTAAAAATTGAGGGGATGAACCCCACAGGCTCTTTTAAAGATAGAGGGATGACGGTTGCGATTAGTCAAGCTTTACAGCAAGGCTCAAAAGCAGTGATCTGTGCCTCGACAGGTAACACCTCTGCGGCAGCCGCAGCTTATGCCGCTCGAGCAGGGATGCAATGTTATGTGCTTATTCCAGACGGCAAAATTGCCTTAGGCAAATTAGCTCAAGCGATGGTGCATGGCGCTCATATTATTCAATTTGAAGGCAACTTTGACTTGGGCATGCAAATGGTTCAGTTGCTATCAGAATCGTTACCCCTAACCTTAGTTAATTCTGTGAATCCATATCGATTGCAAGGTCAAAAAACGGCGGCTTTTGAGATCATAGATACGCTTGGAAGGGCGCCTGATTACCATATTCTTCCAGTTGGAAATGCCGGAAATATTAGCTCTTATTGGATGGGATATCAGGAATACCATAGCAAAGGTTTGAGCCATCATCTACCAGTCATGGTTGGGGCTCAAGCTCAGGGGGCAAACCCATTTATCCATGGGGCTCCTATAGACAACCCAGAAACTATAGCAACAGCCATTCGCATTGGCCATCCACAAAGTTGGGATTTAGCGATCAAGGCTCAAAAAGAGTCTCAAGGGTGGTTTGTCTCTGTGAGTGATGAAGAGATATTAGCCGCTCAAAATTTGGTTGCCCGCCTAGGAATTTTTTGCGAGCCTGCCAGCGCGGCATCTTTTGCAGCACTATTGAAAGGCTGTTATGATGGCCAAATTCAAAAGGGGGCGACGGTAGTATGCACCCTTACTGGCCATGGCCTGAAAGATCCCAATGTAGTGATTGACCAGTTTAATGAAAAAATTAAAACAGTTCCTGCATCTATAGATGAAATCAAGGCCATCTTAGAAAAAAAATTAGTTGTCTAAACAATGATAGAAACATTACATATAGTCTTGCCTGGTTTGTTTCATACCATGGGCAAAGATGAGAGTGAAAACGAATGCTATCCCTCCTTATTCAAGTTGCTAACCAAAGCTACTATGATCCCAGACAGGCCGGCCTCTTTTGAAGGGGTCTTAAAGCAATATTTTTCTGGTTTGCCATGTCGCGAAATTCCAGCAGGAGCTCTTAGTGCTCTTGTTTGGGATCTAACAAAGCTATCAGACACAAGCACTTGGATTAGAGCCGATCCAGTTTATCTAAAAACAGATGCTCATGGTGTGTATTGTTTAGGGAATCAACACTTGCAGATTGAGCCGGATGAAAGTCACGCGATCATCACTAGTCTGAATGAATATTTCAAGGATGAGGGGTTAGCGCTATTTCCTGGGAGTTCTCAATCTTGGGTGATGAAATGTGATTCGCCTAGTAAAATGGCAACGAACACTTTAGCTGATGTGGAAGGGCGCTCAATAGATCGATTGTTACCTTCTGGTCCAGATGCTTTAGCCTGGCACAAGCGACTTGCTGAGTGTCAATTAATTCTTAATCAACATCCTGTGAATTTGGCCCGTCAAGAAAAAGGCATGCTGCCAATCAATAGCCTTTGGTTTTGGGGTATAGGTTCTTTACCGAGTGGCATTGTGTCAGTTTTTGATAGCATGTACTCTGATAATAAAATGATGCAGGGGCTTGGTCTTTTATCGAATACGCCTTGTTATCGTGACCTTAAGATGTTCGATAACTACTATGATAAAATTTTGGCTAATGGGCATCAACATTGCGCAATCATTGACTCTAGAATTAAAAGAGCTGCTAATTTAACTCAAATGGATCTTCGTAAACAATTATTATCGTATTACGAAACACATTGGTTTGCCCCTATTTCACAAGCTCTACTTGATGGAAAAATCAAGTCAGTTTATGTCGATGCTTGTGATGGCCGAAGATTCTTAGTGTCTAAACGTCACTTCAAATATTTTTGGCGAAAAAATCAGAATTTAATGTCCTATAACTCATGACCCAAGAAGCACTTGCCCCAAGCCCATTACCCATCGCAAGAATTAAGCGTCGCTCGCTTGATAGAAGACTATATCAAGAGGCCCTCGAGGCAGGGGTAGAGCCTCTTCTAGCAAGGATCATTGCTGGTCGAGCTGTGCCTAACAATTTGCCTGTCGCACAATGGCTTGATCCCGAGCTAAGTGCTTTAGATAGCCCCGCAGCGATGGCTGATTTAATAAAAGCTTCTAAACGTCTGACGCAAGCGATTGTCGACGGAGAAGTGATCGGGATAGAGACGGACCATGATTGTGATGGTCAAACAAGTCATGCTGTTATTTTTTTAGCACTAAGCCAGTGGTTTAAGCACCCTGTATGTAAAATTCGCTCATACATTGGCCATCGTATGCAGGAAGGTTACGGCTTATCTGAGCCTTTAATGAAGCGGATGATTGCTGATAATCCAAGACCGACCTTAGTCATCACCGCCGATAATGGCTCTAGTGATGAGGCTCGAATTAAAGTTTTAAAAGAGCATGGCATTGATGTGATAGTGACAGATCATCATGCTATTCCTGAGGAAGGGATCCCATCTAGTGCTTTTGCTGTATTAAATCCAACAAGAGAAGATTGCGATTATCCAGATCCTTATATTGCTGGATGCATGGTTGCTTGGCTATTGATGGCGTATCAAAGAACCTGTTTGATTGAGCAAGGTCATTTAGGCGCACAAACGCCTTCTCTTGCAGGATTACTAGACTTTGTCGCCGTAGGAACGATTGCTGATTGTGTCAGCTTATCAAGAAGTCTTAATAACAGAATTGTGACTAGATATGGCATGAAACGCCTATCACAATTTAAAAGGCCGTGTTGGCGAGCGATTAGAGATGAAGTGACGGATAAAGTCACCTCGGAAGATATTGGCTTTAAAATAGCACCATTATTAAATAGCGATGGCCGGCTAGAATGTGCCTTTAGCTCTGTCAGTTTTCTGCTTAGTGAAACCGATAGTGAAGCTGCAAGGTGGGTGTGCCAGTTAGTAGAAACAAATAAGAAGCGAAAGGCTATCCAAAAAAAGATTACAGATGAAGCGCTTCTCAATGCAAGCATCATAGATACTGAGGAAGGTAAAACACTCTGTATTTATTTAAAAGATGGACATGCTGGTGTGCATGGGATTTCAGCAAGTAGGATACGAGAGACTTTTGGAAAGCCTACATTTTTGTTTTCACCAAAGCAAAATGGCTCAGGCCTTATCAGTGGCTCAGGCCGCTCAACAGATAACTGCCATTTAAGAGATGCGCTGCAAGCTATTCATGATCAAGATCCGACCATTTTAGTGGCTTTTGGGGGGCATCATGGTGCAGCCGGAGTCACGATAAAGCTTGAGAGCTTTAAGGCCTTTTCGCAAGCCTTTGAGAGGGCGGTAAGCCAACAAGTGAAAGAGCCGTTATATCCGTATATTTTTAGTGATGGCACAATTGAGGGCGGGCCACTAAAGCTTCAGGCATTTCAAAAAATGATCGATACTCTAGAGCCTTTTGGTCGAGAGTTTGATGCACCAGTCTTTGAGCTAGAAGGTAGTCTATTACATCTTCGGTGGATTGGAGCTACCAAGGTTCACGCAAGCTTTATGCTTCAAACCAAAGATTTCAAGTATTCTTGTGTCTGGTTTTTTGCTCGTCAAGAGGAAGCGCAGGATCTCGGTCTCTCTTCAGGAGACTTCGTCCATATATTATGTTCGTTTCAAGTCGACACTTTCAGAGTACCCCATCGCCTTAAATGTTTTGTGAAACAATTGGTTAATACTTCACGAGACTGATCAATTTAAGAGATCGACAACTAAATAGGCTAGTTTAAATGCTAACAAGCAGTTAAAATGTCTTAAAATTTCACAAGGTGCCATGATGGATAACGAAGAAGTAAACTCTCTAACAAACTTGATAAAAGACTTAAGCCGCCGATTAGAGTTAATCAGGGGGTATCTTTGACCTCGATCGTAAAAGAGAGCGTTTAGAAGAGGTAAGTCGCGAACTAGAAGTCCCAAGTTTATGGGATGAGCCAGACAGAGCACAAGCTTTAGGTAAGGAGCGCGTCCAGTTGGATGCGGTGGTTGGATCTTTTGATTCGCTAACTAGCACACTAACTGACGGTTTTGAGTTGGTTGAAATGGCTGTTGAAGCCTCAGATAAAGCTACCTTTAAAGAAGTGGCAGATTCCATCCATGAGGCACGCTTACAAGTGGAGCGCCTTGAGTTTCAGAAAATGTTTTCTGGCAAGATGGATCATAGCGAGGCTTTTGTTGATATTCAGTCAGGCTCAGGTGGCACAGAAGCGCAAGATTGGGCTGAGATGTTGCTGCGTATGTATTTACGGTGGTGCGATAGTAAGGGGTTTAAAGCTACGCTTCTAGAAGCTTCAGCGGGAGACGTTGCAGGGATAAAAAGTGCTACTATCAAAGTTGAAGGTGATTATGCCTTTGGGTGGTTAAGAACAGAAACTGGGGTTCATCGTCTTGTTCGAAAGTCACCGTTTGACTCAGGAAGTCGCCGCCATACGTCCTTTGCAGCCCTGTTTGTGTCTCCTGTCATCGATGATTCCATTGAGATTGATATTAATCCTGCCGATTTGCGCATCGATACTTATCGTGCCAGTGGTGCAGGTGGACAACACGTTAACCGCACAGATTCTGCCGTCAGGATTACTCATGGGCCTACGGGCATTGTCGTTCAATGCCAAAGTGATCGCTCTCAACATAAAAATAAAGCCCAGGCTATGAGCCAACTGCGTGCGAAATTATATGAACATGAACAACAAAAACGTCAAGCCGATCAACAAGTTCTTGAAGATTCAAAATCAGAAATTGGCTGGGGGTCTCAAATTAGATCTTATGTTCTTGATGATTCAAGAATTAAGGATTTGAGGACTGGCTATGAGACTTCAAACATTCAAGCCATGCTAGATGGTAACTTATTAGATAAATTTATTACGGCAAGTTTACAGAGCGGATTATAATTATGAGTGAAATAAGTGAGCCCCTTACATTAGATGATGTGAATGAGCAAAAAAAATTAAGACGTGAAAAGTTAGATCTTTGGCGCAAAGAAATGATGGCTTATCCCAATGATGTGGAAAGGGCTGATCTGAGCCGTTCATTACTAGATAAATATGGCGATAAAGATAAAGAAACTTTAGCGCAATCACCTGTCCCTGTTATATGCGCTGGCAGAATGATGACACGCAGGCTGATGGGTAAAGCTAGCTTTGCAAATCTGAGAGATATGGCTGGTGATATCCAAGTTTATATTAAGAAAAATGATCTCCCAGAAGGAGATTATGAGCGGTTCCAATCATGGGATCTTGGTGATATTTTCTCAGTGGAAGGTTACCTGTTTAAAACGAAAACTGGCGAATTAACTGTATATGCTCAAAAAATAAGATTGTTAACAAAGTCCTTACATCCTTTACCGGATAAATATCATGGTTTGAGTGATCGCGAAATTTGTAGCCGTCAGCGTTATTTAGATTTAATGGTTAATTCTAAAACGAGAGACGTTTTTCTAATGCGCTCTCATATCATTCAGATCATTCGAACTTTTCTGATTGAAAGAGAATTCTTAGAAGTAGAAACGCCTATGATGCAGACCATCCCTGGTGGCGCAGCAGCAAAGCCTTTTGAAACCTACCATAATGCTTTAGATATGCCTTTGTTTTTAAGAATAGCACCTGAGCTTTATTTAAAAAGGTTGGTTGTCGGTGGCTTTGAGCAAGTGTTTGAGATAAACCGTAATTTTAGAAATGAAGGCTTGTCAACGAGACACAACCCAGAATTTACGATGTTAGAATTTTATAAAGCCTATGCTAATTATTTAGATTTAATGGATCTGACGGAAGCATTGATTCGTCAAATTTCAAGGCAAGCGACAGGCTCAGAAATTGTCACTTATCAAGAGCATACCTTTGACTTTTCTAAGCCATTTGAGCGTTTAACAGTGGTTGAGGCTATTTTAAAGTATAACCCTACCTTAACGCTTAAAAACCTTGAAACTTACGATGCTGCCAAAGAAGTTGCTGAAAAGCTTGATATCCATGTTAAAGAAAGCGATGGTCTTGGAAAAATTCAAATTGAGATCTTTGAAAAAACAGCAGAGCACTTATTGATTGCTCCAACTTTTATTACCCAATATCCCGCGGAAGTTTCCCCACTGGCAAGGCGAAATGATTTGAATCCATTTGTCACAGATAGATTTGAGTTTTTTATAGGTGGTCGTGAAATAGCCAACGGATTCTCAGAGCTTAATGATCCTGATGATCAACGTGAAAGATTTCTCAAGCAAGTGGAAGCACACGAGGCTGGTGACGAAGAAGCGATGCACTTTGATGAAGATTATATCACCGCGCTGGAGTATGGCATGCCACCAACCGCAGGTGAAGGCATTGGCATCGATCGCTTAGTGATGATTTTTGCTAATTGCTCATCGATTAGAGATGTGATCTTATTTCCACATATGAGGAATAAGTCTTAGAAGCAATGGATTTTCTTTCTCGCCATCATTTTATCGATGGCGAGACCTCTAAGAAGTGCTAACTTTATGAAAATAGCTTAATAGCTTCTTCAATTTTCGGTTGTAGTGTTGGATTCGTCAAAATATCAAAATCTGGCTCAAACCCAATTCTTTCAAAAGCTTTAAAAGTTTCCTTTTCTTGATTGAAATAATTTTCATTGAAGGTGTATGGTGTATAAATATTAGCTATCTGAACAAGATCAACAAGATCAATATCTTTGATGTCTCTATCCTTATCAATATAAATTTTTGGTGCTTGTGCAAACTCTTCAGGGAATCCCCAGGCTTTTAAGATAGCATGACCTAACTTAGGGTGATTTTGTTGAATAAGAATTTTTAATTTATCTGTATCCTTTAACAGCTCGTCGTGCTCTTGAGCAAAGGATAAAATGGGTAAAGCACCAATGCCATGCAACAAACCAATCAAAGTAGCCTGATCAGGTGGGATAGACGTGTAGTGTTTAGCCAGGACGTGACAGATTGCCGCGACTTTGACGCTGTGCGCCCAAACTTCCCTTGTCCATATCTCTATCTGCTCATTGGTAGACATGAATATTTGCTCCATGGCCAAACCAATCGCTAAATTGCAGACAAAAGCTAGTCCTAGACGTCCAATGGCATTAGATACTGAATTAATTTCTGTGACGCCACGCATGAGAGGGCTGTTGGCGACTCGAATGATTCTAGCCGTGAGCGCTGGATCTTTAGATATGACCTTCGCTAAACTATCTACAGTAACATTTGGATCTTCTGCCGTTTCACGTATTTTGATAGCAATTTCAGGCTGGGTTGGTAATTTTATTTGATTATACTCAATAGCATCTAATACTTGATTAAAAAATAAGCTGTTTTGAACCATCTGGTTACCTTACCTGTAGGAGGGTTTAATTCGGAGCTTTATTTTGCTCACATACCGTTAATGACGGCTTGTCTCCATAGTTTAGCCTAAGTTCTTCGTTCAAGAATTTATCATCGAGACAGATCAGGCTAAAGCATTTATTATGCTTCACGACACTCTGTATGACAGTACCGCACTTATCTCCAAGCGCAGATATGACCTCAGCTCCATTTGGTGCGGAATTTTGAGTGGTGCTAAAAAAACAGTGTAAATGTTTTTTAATCTTTCCTTTATATTCCATCCGAGCAATAATTTCTTGCCCTAAGTAACAGCCTTTTGCAAAGTGTAGGGCCCCAAGTTTACCTAAGTTGAGGTGATGAGGCAGGAAGCACTCAATCGTGTCTTCAAAAATAAAAGGAAGGCCACTTTTTATGTCTAAGTAATCCCATGCTTGTTGAGTACTCATGGTTACCTCAGAAAGCTGATTATCTTGAATGCCCTTGATGCACTGATGAGTGCCAAGAAGTAGTGCTCTTTGACTTGATAGCTGAAGAATTGCTTTATTTCCACTGATACTTGTTAAAGATGACCCAGGTTTTGCTGCCTCATCTATGGTTGCATTGATGAAACCAAGCATAGTATGAGTCGCATCTAAATGAGTGATAGTGACTTTTGAAAACATGGCATATTTTTTTAGTGTCTTGATAATATGATTAGTAATCGACAGGGGCATGACTAGCCAGTATGCCTCATCTTGCATAGGTGCTTTTGCGACATAAAATAAACCATGTAACCGCCCCTGAAGGTTACAGTAACCACTTAATTTGTGATGCTCGGCGGTGATATCTTCCATCTTGATGGTCAGTTGACCTTGTAAGAACTCTTTCGCTTGAGATCCAGAAACCTCGACGATTGCCCAAGTAGGAAGTGAGAGATATTCTGTCGTGTGATTAAGTGGTATCATAAGTCAATTTTTATAGTTTTCACCGCGATAATGTCTTGGTAGTATAGAGATAATCTTACACAAGTCAATAAACTATCTTATCAGACCAACTGTTCATGACCGTATAAGGATCTTGCCCATGTTAGAGAAAATTCCCGATATTTTACATTTTTGGTTTGGCGATGATGAGCCTCCTTATCGTGAGGTTTCGAAAAATTGGTGGCAAAAGGATGAAGCGTTTGACAACCTTATTCGCGTAGATTTTGAAGATGTCATTGAATGTGCTTCTGACTCAAAACTTGATTTTTGGTTGGAGCAGCCAACAGGCTGTCTTGCGTATATTATCTTGTTAGATCAGTTTCCACGAAATGCCTATCGCAACCTGCCTAAGTCATTTGCCTTTGACCATTTGGCAAAAAGTGCTTGTTTGCATGCCATAGAGCAAGAATTTGATAAAGATTTGGACTTAGTTCAAAGACAGTTTCTTTATATGCCTCTTGAGCATTCTGAAGACTTAGACGATCAAAATCATTGTGTTGCTTTGTTTAAAAAATTGTGGAATATTTCCCAAACTGAGCAACCTCATTGTGAGCCTATGATGAAGTCTGCCTATGAGTTTGCATTAGCTCATTATGAAATCATTTATAGGTTTGGAAGGTTTCCTCATCGTAATGATATTTTGGGGCGAAGCAGTACACAGGAAGAGATTTCTTTTTTGAAGGAGCCCAATAGTGGTTTTTGAGCCAAACGAGAATCGTGTCCGATGGGGATGTCGTCGAGGTATGCTTGAGCTTGATTTGTTTCTGTTACCTTTTTTTGATGCTCATTACACTAGCTTAAATCAAGAGGAGCAAGCTGTGTTTCAGGCTTTACTGACCGCTGAAGATCCACAGTTACAACAATGGTTTATGCAGCAATTGACTCATGAAGATAGACATAGTCGAGACATGATTGAAAGGATTTGCGCCTACGCTAAAGCTTGAGGTTCAGTCTCACTGGCTTCGTTGTAATTTTTACCACTGTC
The DNA here is from genome assembly GCA_964351745.1 of uncultured Francisellaceae bacterium. Taxonomy (GTDB): domain Bacteria; phylum Pseudomonadota; class Gammaproteobacteria; order Berkiellales; family Berkiellaceae; genus CAYNJF01. Next base: position 5,593 of record CAYGPI010000038.1, on the reverse strand, counting down.
TCTATGGCTTCTTAGCTTGTCTTTGGCTGTGTTTACCTTGTACCTACATGCTTCATATTTTAGGGGTTGGTATCATCGTTGGTTTTTGGTTGAAGCCTCCTGAGCCCGCTCTGATTGCTGTTGAAATCCACAATAAGACCTTAAAGCTTACTTTCGCCCGTGGCCGTAAGCGTGTTTATACGCTTAAAAAATTCCAAGCAACAGCATACTTCACACTAGTTCAATGTAAATTATATAGCTCAAGTCAATATTACACCTTTGCTTTAACCCCACTATGTTTGCAAAATCGAGACTTTTCCAAGCTTAATTATGCATTATGGCTACAATCTCTAGACACGTGAACATACTCTGATACAGAGCATCAATTTATAATCCTTGCTGCCGATAACCTAGTTAGAGTAAAATGAGTCATCTAACTAGTGAATAACATGGGGGGCCGCATTATGCCCAAAGGGGTTGATGCCGAGCTGGTCATAAGAGCCAAACAGGGAGATAACTTGGCTTTTGATGAGTTGGTACAAAAATATCAGTTTAAAATAATAAAATTAGTGTCAAGATATGTACAAGATCCAGTTGAAGCTTTAGATGTGACGCAAGAGTCATTTATAAAGGCTTACAACGCTTTACATAAGTTTCGTGGCGATAGTGCTTTCTATACTTGGCTGTATCGGATCGCTATTAATACAGCAAAAAATCACATTATACTCAATAGCAGGCGGCCAGTAGATGCTGACGTTGAAACGATTGATGTTGAGCATACGCTCAATCGGTTTCAGCGTGATTTTACAACCCCTGAACGTACCATGATTAAAAATGAGTTAGAGGAGGCTGTTATGAATGTGATTGAGCATCTTCCAAAGGAGTTAAAAACAGCCATTATATTAAGAGAAATGGAAGGGCTGACTTATGAGGAAATTGCTGGCGTCATGGCTTGTCCTATTGGTACGGTGCGATCAAGACTTTATCGGGCAAGAGAAAGCATCGAGCGTCATGTCGCACCGATTATGCAAAAGTTTGATCATTAATAAACACATGCAGCGTGCTCTCTAAATCTTTGAGGGCACTTTATTTCTACTAAGAGCTGGTACCTCTGGGTTTAAAATTTAGCTTTGATACTATTTGAAACTGCTTTAGATGCAATATCCTTTAATGGCTCGCCATGGGCGGTGATAAGATGTTTGAAGGGTAAGCCAATAAGTTTTATAAAATCTTCCTTTTTTGGCTCACAAGCGCCTATCCAAGTCTTTGTTATATGAGCTGTACCAACAGATTGCTCTTTAACATACATATCCCAGCACGCATCATTCATGAGCTCATCTTTTTTAGTGATATTTTGAATACTGTCACAGGTGATTAAAATGCCACCTTCTTGATTTAACAGCAGAGCGCCCTCAGACATTTTGGTTGTTGTGTATTCAAAAACGGTACAGTCTGGTAAAGGCATGGTGTCGTTAGTAAGATGTTTGGGGTTCTCAATTTCATATTCATTTTGCATACTTGGCAAAATCCAATAGTCGGCTTTAAATGCCTCGACATAAAACTTGTCATCATAGCCATGAAAGGCGCCAATCCTAATAATATGCTTAATCTCGCCAACTTCTTTAAGCTTAGCAAGTTGCTCATCATTGAGACGCACAGTGTTAATAAGCATTAAATGATTATTAGAAGAGCGAACGATAATCATATTTCTACTAGCGCAATAGTCGATGCCATCTAAACTAAATTGATTAGTACCAGTGACCATATAGACATTATCAAAGACCTTGACGATTTCGCCGTGTGGCTGCTCAGCTTTATAAAGTTTATTATTGAAGTTGTTTAACATAAGTCTTTCCAAGCTAGTTAAAGGTTCATTTTACATCCGTTTTATATGTTCTCAAGGCCCAGATGCCAATTTATCATATGATTCCTTATCTATTTCAGAAAAGGAGCTATCCCCAACGACGGATGAGAAAATTGGTATCTTGCATATCACCGAATTAATATTTAGAAAGTGACCACGCCATGCTTTAAAAAGGTAAGCATGGCGTTATGTGTTGGTATCTGTCGATCTCATGATCCAACTATCAATTGTATGGTCAATTTTAGTTTATCTTTTTTGCTTTGATAAAGATGCCACTAAATAACGATACACTGAACTGTTGCTCATTAGTAATTTCCTTTAGTTTGTCTTCAAGTCTCATGAGTGTTTTTTCATCGGTCACCTTTTCCTTAAGGAGTTGCTCTTTAAAGATGCGAATCGCTAGATAATCATGGGCTTTTTGTTCTCTTGACATCAGTATAGGTCGGTAGTTTTCAACCTGTTCGATATGAAGCTCTGAAAAACTTGATAAATCAGATAGCAGCTTTTTGCCATAATCAGGATCCCAGTGATGATCTTGATTCATGTCTAAGAGGAGATCATAAAGTTCATTGACTGCCGTTGTTTCTGGATAAGCCCAGCGACCATCCATGATTGGCTCAATAAAAATGATATTTGCATTTGGTTTTGTCATATCGATAAGGTTTCTGATCCCTTGTTTCGGATCTTTAAGGTGATGCAGAACAAAGCGGCAATAAGTTAAGTCAGCTTGTGATGAAAAGGGGGAGGGGCCGCCAAGATCGTAAAGCTCAAAGCTTAAATTAGTCTGATGACGTTTTTGAGCAAATTGAGAGGCGGCATCAATTTGAATAGGATCTAAGTCTAAGCCTATGACTTGACTTGAGGTTTGATCGGCCATCCATTGACTCATTAAACCTGTGGCACAACCAACATCAAAAATTTTTTGCAGGTGATGATGGCTTGTTGATAGTCCACAGCTTAGTAAGAGCTCAGCCGTGGGTTTTAAAAACGCTTGATGTAAAATTTGAAGCCGCTCATGCTCTAGCTCTCCAGGAGGTATAAAATAGGTATCGCTCATTTGATTCCTTGTGATGAGTAGTGTGCGGATTCTATCAATGTTCTGGTTGTGGTGCCTAGGAGTCAAATTAGATTTTTTAGCGTCTCAGTACAAAATTGGAGTTAGTCCCTTGGCACGCTTTCAAAGCTAAGATTGCCCTGGATAGTCTTTGATCTTTTTTTCAGCCTGCTATTGCTTCCTTATTTGTTAGTTGGTCACCTAGTGTTATAATGGTTTTTTAAAAGGAAATCTTGGTTTTCGATCAGTAGTCCTCCAAGGGAGAGTGATATGATAAGTAGTCTTTTAAATACTTGTACACACACCTTAATAGGATTGGCTATGCTCGTGTCAGTTCAAGTTTCCATGGCAGTTACACCTTTAGCTGATTTTACCGAATTAGTGGATAAAAGCTCACCAGCAGTTGTGAGTATTGTGACGCTTAATAATCTAGAAAAGAAGCAAAAATTGGTTCCTGATGAATTTCGCGATGAGCTTGAAAGTACTCCGCTTATGGACGTTTTGGAAGAAATGTTTGGTGATCAATTAGAAGATAAATTATACGGAAGAAATGATCCAGGCTTAGGCTCTGGCAGCATCTTAACCACAGATGGCTTCATTATTACCAATTATCACGTGATTGACGGTGCTAAAGAAATTTTTGTTCAGCTAAAAAGTCGTGATGAGTATCCTGCAGAAGTGATTGGCTATGATATTGGGACTGACTTGGCTCTACTAAAAATTAAAGCTGATGGTTTACCCATTATTAAATTTGCAGATGATCCTGTACAAGTTGGGCAATGGGTTGTCGCTATTGGCGCACCTTATGGCTTTGAGGACACTTTAACCGTAGGGGTCGTAAGTGCTAAACGACGAAGCTTAGGGACTGAAAAATATGTGCCCTTTATTCAGACAGATGTTGCGATAAACCCAGGAAATTCTGGAGGACCACTTTTAAACTTAAACGGTGAAATGGTGGGTATTAATGCACAAATTGTCAGTGAATCAGGTAGTTATGCAGGCCTATCGTTTGCAGTGCCCTCAGATATTATCAAAAATGTCATTACGCAGCTTAAATCACAAGGTTTTGTTGAGCGAGGGTGGTTAGGGCTAGCCTTTCAGGATCTCAATCGTGATTTAGCTAAGTCTTTTGGTATGCGCAATCCTAAAGGAGCACTGGTTTCAAAGGTTATACCACAGAGTCCTGCTCAAAAGGCTGGCCTACAAATCGGCGACATTATTGTTGCTATGAATAGTAAAGATATTCGCAAAGCTACAGATGTGCCTCCTGTCGTTGGCTTGTTGCCTATTGGCTCAGAAATAAAAGTGGATATTGTTCGTGATCAACAAATGAAGAAACTTAGCATTATTATCGAGCGATCCCCAAATCAAACCATGAAAATGAATATGGCGATGAATCTTCCAAGATCGTTGCCAGCGCACGGCGGCATCACGGTGAGAGACTTAAATCCAATTCAAGATGATGATATCAGTGAAGGCATCACAGGGGTTGTTGTGGTTCGCTTAGAATCTTTACCTTGGAAGTCATCCGGGTTGCGCACCGGCGATGTGATTATGCGCTTAGACAAACAAAATATTACCTCAACCAAGCAGTTTTACTCTGTTTTAAATGCTCTACCTAAGAGCGAACATTTCTCAATGCTCATTACTCGCGGTGGCCAAATTCAGCGCTATATCGCAGTTAGGATCCCCAATTAAAGGGGGAGTAAGAGGTTTAATTTGAGAGTAAAGCTTGTGTATGCACTTAAATAGTAAAGTTGATTAACTAGTAATGCGCTTTTAGCGCATTCCTTTTTTTAAAACTAGCTCACAAGAAAGTTATCCCGTAAAATGACCCATTTACAATTACTCTAACAGCATGTAAGATAACTTTCTTTATGGAACACATACGTAATTTTTCCATCATTGCCCATATTGACCATGGCAAATCAACACTATCAGATCGCCTTATTCAAGAGTGCGGGGGGTTAAGTGAGCGCGAAATGGCTTCGCAAGTCCTTGACTCTATGGATCTTGAGCGTGAACGTGGTATCACAATTAAAGCTCAGAGTGTGACGCTTGATTATAAGGCAAATGATGGCACAGTTTATAAACTTAATTTTATTGATACGCCAGGCCATGTGGATTTCTCCTATGAAGTTTCGCGATCATTAGCCGCTTGTGAAGGTGCTTTGTTAGTTGTGGATGCCGCTCAGGGCGTTGAGGCGCAAACAGTCGCTAACTGCTATACCGCTATTGAGCAGGGGCTTGAAGTCTTTGCGGTGCTCAATAAAATCGATTTGCCGGCCGCTGAACCAGAGCGCGTCATTAATGACATCGAAGAAATTATTGGTATTGACGCCAAGGATGCTTTAAGAATCAGTGCTAAAACAGGCGTTGGTATTCATGAGCTTCTTGAAGAGCTTGTGAAAAGAATTCCAAAACCTGAAGGAGACCCTAATGGGCCACTTCAAGCACTTATCATAGATTCTTGGTTTGATAGTTATTTAGGCGTTGTTTCCTTAGTGCGTATCAAACATGGCCGCCTTAAGAAAGGAGATAAGATCCGTATTATGTCAACAGGGGGAGAGCATCTTGCTGATAGGGTTGGCATCTTTACACCCAAGCATACAGATACGATGTCTCTTGAAACAGGCGAAGTTGGATTCATTATTTCAGGGATTAAAGCGATTGATGGCGCTCCTGTTGGCGATACC
>CAYGPI010000037.1:0-23925 GCA_964351745.1 uncultured Francisellaceae bacterium | reverse complement strand
CAATTCTTTCTGATCAATGACATTGATAGAAGGTACTTCTTTTTCCAAAGTATCAGGCAACTGGATGTTAAAATTATTAAACGTAAGATTTCCAGTCAAATGTGGGCGAGACAATTCTCCTTGCAAAGATAAGGCGCCATCTGCAAAGCCGTTGTACTGATTGGATTGCAAAATCATGAAATCTTGGATTTCCACCGTCATATCGACTTTTGGATCCGCGTCATAAAGCTCTGCATGACCTGATAGCTTCAATTGACCTTTCTTACCGTCATGAGCGCTAAAGCTCTCAATCTTTAAGCCTTTATCATTAGCGACAGCCTTTAGATCGATGTCTACTAGTTTAAGACCAAGCTCTTTTTCCTCAAGAAAAGCTTTATCGAGCTTTAAATTGCCTCGCACTCTTGGCGCACTAAGAGAGCCTGTGATATCAAACTCAGAGAAAAGATCACCTCTTAAGTCCATATTATCGACAGCTAAAAGTTGCGCCATAAGAGGCATATTTACATTGGCTAAAACCTTTAAATCCAAATCTGGATCATCTTTCATCTTAATCAGATTATGAAGCTTAGTTTCAGCTTTGACTTCACTCACCTTGTTCCTATTTTGGCTCATCTGCGAAATCAAAAATAGGTGTTCCCCTTGCGTTTTCAGGGTCGTGTTTATTTTGATAGCCTTCGTTTCTGAAGAAGAAGCTGGCACTTTAAATTCGTTAGTATCTAATTCAACATTGATCGTTGGCTCTGATAAGTCACCTTTCATCTGGGCGACACCAGACAACGTTACATCAGATTGAGCCTTAAAAGTTTTGCGCAAGGCTGGTACATTCATCTGATCTAATGTTAGATCCAAGTCAAATGAGCCATCTTTATAATACCCCTGCCCCTTGAGCAATCCGTCATTGATGTGAAGTGCTAAGCGCTCCATGAAGATATCCTGAAAATGATTCACTTTCACCTGAAAGCTAGAATCTTTTAGATGAATATCTCTTTTCACGTCATCTAAGGTTAGTTTTGAAAGAGCCATGCTTCCTTGCACACTAGGTGAAGCCATGGATCCACTAATACGCATTTTCGATGCCAACTTGCCTGAATGAACAGTTATCTCTTTATCTATAAGTTTTGAAAACTCTGCTAAATTTGCTTGGACTGAGATATCTGAATCTAAATCTGTTGCCAATTTTGTCAGCTCTTTACGCGCTAACATGGTCGACAACTCAAGCGTGTCTTTGCCGTCTAGCTGAAGATTTGCTTTCGCTAACCAATGATCTTGTTGCGTTTGCAATTCCACGCTCGACAGCCAATGAAATGGTCCATAAACTGCATGTTGAATTTGAGCGTCTAAATCTAAAGAGCCATGCACAATTGGGTTAAGCGTATTTCCCTGTAACTTAATGACGCCATTAAGTGAAGGTTCAAAAATTGTGTAATCTTGAACCTTCAAGCTTGGAAATTTAGTTTTGTCAGCACTGACTGTAAGAAGCATATCATCTGGCTTTAAAAAACCATCGACTTTAAACTCACCATGAAGTGGCTTTAACAATAAGTTCTCAATATTGATTTGGTTATCTGCTGTTAACTCAAGCTTGCCTTGAAATTGCACATGATTTTTATTGATGACCCACTCGCCCTGTTTCAGATCAACCATGAGATGATTATCATTTTTCTTTAAGTAAGTTGTCACCTGACCTGATATAGGAAGAGCATCAGGTTGAAGATCAATCAACTTTGTAAGAAGCCTCGGCTCTTTCTCAAGAAAAATTGAGTGAATTTTTAACTGATTATCTACTGGTTTCGAATTGAAGGAAAATTGGAAATCATCCTGTTGATCTTTTAAGGTCATATCAATATGACCATCTGACAGATTAAGGTGAGATTTTAGATGATAAATTTGCTCACTGAAAAGCAACTTAGCCTCTATCTCTTTGATGACGATAGGGAGTTTCATTTCAAATAAAGGGCTAAAGTCCCAAGTATTTGCGGATGAATGAGATACTGGTTGCCCTTGCTCTTGAGCTGTCTCTGGGCTTACTAAACGCTCAGTCAAATCATCATTGATTAAAGCTGAGCCTAATTTAAGATACTCAATCTCAATCTCTTTATATAGTAATTTTTGAATCTTCCAAGAAATATTGAGCTCATTAAGCTCTAAAAGAGTTACATTATCTTCATCTTGAACTAGTAGATAAGGGAAAGAGAAAGATTTGAGCAAATTGCCTTTAAAGGGCTTTAGGGTGATCTTATAAGACGTATGCTCATGACTCCAATCAACAACCTTATCTAGCACAAATTGTTGCCCTGAAGGCGACACGGTGAAAACGCCACCTATGACCAAGACAACGAAAACCATGATGCTCGTGCTGATCACAACTGTTTTGATAATTCGCTTCATGAAGCTTAGATATGGCATGACAATGGTCTCATACTAAAAGGACTGTCCAATACTTATATAAATTTGGAAGGTACTATCGATACCTTTTCTTCTATCAATGGGAGTTGCCACATCGAATCGCAAAGGCCCAAAGCCGGTGTAGTAACGCAACCCACCGCCCACCGCCCAACGTAGCGGCGTGCTAAAATCTGGCGTTGTTTCTTGATACACATTCCCGCCATCCACAAAAACGACAAAACCATAAGTTTGATTTAGCTGCTGCCTTAGCTCAAATGACACTTCAACTAAAGAGCGGCCTCCAGGTATTGTCCCGTCTGGGCTTTGGCCTAAAGATTGATACTCATAACCACGAACAGACTTGCCTCCTCCCGCATAAAGCCTAATATCCGCAGGGATCTCTTTTAAAGGTGCCCCAATGATATTAGCCCCAGCTGCTCGCGCTGCAAGCACCGTATATTCGCTCTTCCCTAAGGATATATATTTAACAAGCTCAAGCTTAGATTTTAAAAACTCGCTACTATGGCCAAAAGTATCCCAATAAGGAGCTGTAGCTAGCTTGAAGAACATCCCTTGACGAGGATCTAATGGATCTTTTCTGGAGTTGTAACTAACATATACAGGGTAATAATTAAGACCAAAATTTTCATTCATACCCCCCTCTTTCACTTGAGACAGTTGATATCCAACACCATACTGAACAGACCAAACATCCGTTAGCTTACGATGAATATTTGCTTCAAACGTCACGCCCAAAGAATCATATTGCTCTGTATCGGTTCGATGCACAAGAACATCGTTAGATAGACTCTGATCTGGATGATGAAAATATGGATTTAAGTAACTTGCCTTCAGCTCTTGTAAAACAGGGCTTATTTTTAAAGAGGTTTCAACCGTTTCACCAAGATGATAAAAATTTCGATGGACCCAGCTTGAATAAATGCCTGGACCGGTGTCTGACTCATAACCCAAACCGATTTTGATGGTTCGATGCAAGCTTTCTTTCACTTGAATGGTTAGAGGAACTTGGCCTTCGCTATCTGCTTCTAGGGGATATTCAACGACAACTTGGGCAAAGATATTTTTTTCACGCAATTTCTTTTCAAAATTTTTGATCGACGCTATTTTAAAACACTGCCCCTGCTTCCATGGTATTTGCCTAATAATGTATTCACTATCAACGGTTTCAAGACCTACAATTTCAGTGGCACCAAAGGTAACCTGATCTCTATCTGCAATATTAAACGCTAATAACGCCGTCGAGTCCTCAAAGTTCAAAATAGCTTGATGCTCAACCTCCACGGATGTGAAACAATTATTTTGCTCAATGTTTAAAGCCATATTTTTTGCAGCCTGAATAACATGCTTAGCCACAAGTCGATCGCCAACTTTAATCTTTAGCTGGGAGACCTCTAACCCTGTGATTGAATCAGGATGGTTGATGTCAATTTGACTTATCACAAAGACTTGATGCGGCTCAATTTGATACTTAATCAAAAAAGTATCTTTGCCAGTTTTTGTAATCACATGTTGAACTTCGGCGGCATAAAATCCATAGGATTTTAAAATGGCATGAAGTGCTAACTCTTTATTTTTAGCAAACTTTTCAAGCTGCCTTTCATCATCTATAGCGCCTTTTTGCTTAACCTTATCATTAAGTTCACTGACTACCTCCTTGTCCAGCAAACCGTCTAAGTTTTCTAACTTGAAATTTGCTTTTAAAGCCCAGCTGCAAGCTGAATAGGCATTAGCTAACAAGAACGTCAAAGCTAATATTTTTATTTTATCATTCAGCATCATTTCGACACATATGTGATCCTTTCTAAACTGCCATTTCAAAACTAAGCGTGATAATGAAACAAAGAAATCAATAGATTTGTATGAAGTCTTGCCAAGATTATCTATTTTAGAAAAATTCCGAACATTATCGAAATGTCCTTAAAATAGATGAAGCGAGACTAAATTCAGTTAAGACTGATGATACATGTTCATGCCAAGAAGGCAAATGCTCCCTCAAATGAAAGGGAGCTAAGTCACCATGTTTAGCGAGGTTTTATCACAACCTTGCCAGATAGTTTTGAGGCAGGAGCTTCTGTTTGAGCTGCAGGTTGCGCTCTCTCTAAGCTTTGAGGCTGTGCAGCTTGTTGTGCAGAGCTTGGTCTTTGTCTGATAATCACACGAGAACTCAAAGTTGATTCACCCTTCGCTCTTTCTTCGACTGGTGCTGTTCTTTGCTCTACAACACGCCTTACCTGAGTGGCATTGGCTGGGATAGTCGTTCTCGCTGCGGTTTCTTTTGGTTGTGTGACAGCTGGAGCAACCGCGCCTGTCGTCACGTGTCTTTGCACACGAGTTGCATGAACTGGGATTTCTGTACCTGCTGCAGTTGTGCGAACAACGCCTTTAGTGGCAACTGGCGTGGCTACAACTTTTTGCGCATTTCTTCGAGAATGAATAACAGCAGCTGGTTGTGATTCATGAAAGTGGTGAACCTCTACACGATCTGGTGCGGGAGCAGCTCGATAAGCTGTTTTTCTTAAGTTTCTTCTCGTCATCTCAATATCATGAGTATGCACAAATGGAGAGCGATTTGAACTTGGCATCGTTGGTAAATGGTTTGCAATAGCGGTTAAAAAGGATAAGGCTAAAGCTGATGCTGCGAAAACTGTAAGAAAAGTTAAAGCTACAGCACTTGCTGGTGGCGCTACAAACGTAGCACCGAGCGCAATCATAGTCGATGCGGCAACAATCAAATTCCCTTGTTTTTTACTTAACATAAGATGTCTCTCTTTATTTTTTAAAAAATGATCAACTTAGAATTTAGCGTTGTGCATAAATTGGTGTAAATTCAAAAATAGGCGTCTTTTCGACATGATAGCTACTGAAGAACCATCCTTTCTCTTCCCAAGAAGTTGTGTCGTAACCTGTGATCACTTGCTGCCAACCAATGAGTTCGCAACCAGAAATAGCTTCTGGAATAAATTCTTGTATCTCTAGCGTTTGGCCACCTGATACTTGTTGTGATTGTGAACAATGAAGTAATTGCATATAAACCTCTTAGATATTTAAATAATGCGTTGTCAGGCTAAACATGGCCCTTGTGTTGACTCTTTTGCCTAAACAAAAAGATAAGGAATTGTAAGCGATCATTGAAATATCTCATAGACCAAACGCTACCGCTCACTAATCGCAAGATACCGTTTATCGGTTAATCGAGAAATGGTGCAATATAGAGGCTCTATTACTATTTTTTTCGAATGTGATCCACAAAAGGGAAGTAATTTTCTAGTAAAAAAATAAATGTTAACTAACTTCTAAAGTGTTTTGAACATAAAAAAACCCCTTAAACTTTATAGAATTTAAGAGGTTTTTAGTTGTAAATAAAATTAGTTGGTTAACTTTTAAAACGGAATATCATCATCAAAATCTTCACCTGACATCGCTTCCGCTGAAACTGGTGCTTTTTGAGCTGAAGGTGCTCTAGAAGAGCTACCTGCTTGATCGCCACCACGGCTATCTAACATTTGCATTTCACTAGCAACGATTTCTGTTGTGTACTTATCAGCACCACTTTGATCTTGCCACTTGCGTGTGCGCAAGCTACCTTCAACATAAACCTTGCTACCTTTGCGAAGGTACTCACCAGCAATCTCTGCTAAACGATTAAAGAAAACAACTTTGTGCCACTCTGTACGCTCTTGCTGCTGGCCAGTCTGCTTATCTTTCCATGACTCACTGGTCGCAAGAGAAATATTTGTGACAGCACCACCACTTGGCATATGACGTACTTCTGGCTCTACACCAATATTACCTACCAAGATGACTTTGTTAATACCTCTTGCCATTTTTAATTCTCCAATAAACTAAATAACTAACTTGTTGAGCATCTAGACTCATCCGCAACGGCTTGGGGCGGATGCAAATCTAAAGTGCTAATCAGCCATAATAATAACAGCAAAACACACCAAAAGATCACACCTAAAATTCCTAGCGCATTTTGTAAGATACCACCGACGACACCACCCATAAAAATACCCAAAAACTGCGATGTTGAATAAATACCTAATGAAAAACCCCTGCTTTGTTTGGGGGAAGACTTACTTACCCAAGCAGGTAACTGCGACTCTAATAAACAAAAAGAAGCAAAGAAAACGATTAATGTGCCCAACAAAGTCATGTGACTCAAGGGATAGAAACCAAGAACACATTCACTTAAACCCAAGATGATGATCGAGCTTACCAAAACAGGTTTAGCAGCCCCAGCCCTATCGCCTAATCGTAAGAAAGGACCCATAAGCACCAACGCCCCCACTAGAGCAGGCACATAGACTCGCCAAATATCTTGCTGTGGTAAATGAGTTAACTGCTGAATTAACTTTGGAATAAATAAGAAACAAGCTGCAAATTGGGCATGTAAAACAAAGATACTAAAATTAAGCCTCATCAATTGTTTGTCTCTTAAAAGAGAGCCTACCGATGAGCGCTCGTTAAAAAATGGCCGAACCTGCACTTTTGGAACAGCTACAGCAAACCAAAGCATGCCAACCAACCCAAGCACTAGGTTACACAAGAAAATACCATTCAACCCATAACGACTAGAAGTCACTGGCCCTAAAACCATAGCCAACAAGAAAGAAAAACCAATGCCTATGCCAATAATAGCCATAGCCTTGGTTCTAACCTTTTCTCGTGTCACATCTGCCGCATAAGCTAACAGTGTTGAGCCTATAGCCCCTGCCCCCTGCAAACCTCTCCCAATCATAAGACCCGTGATGGTTTGTGCTTTAAGCGCTACGTAGCTCCCGATAATAAAGACCAATAGCCCAAAAAAGATGACTCTACGCCGCCCGATAAAATCGGAAATATACCCCATCGGGATCTGAAAGATTGCCTGGGTCAGTCCATAGATCCCTATCACCCAACCCAGCTGAGTTGAGCTAACCCCATCATATTTACTAATATGCAGGGTTAATACAGGCAATATCATAAATAAAGCTAACATTCTAATAGCAAATAGCCCCGCTATGGCAAATGTTGCTGATAATTCAGTACGGTTCATAATTCAAACCAATTATTAAGTTGTGATTTCAAAGTAACAGCCAAAGCATGATATATTAGCAAGTTTGTTGAAAGCCTGGAAATCTGATGGAAGAAATTATCGTACGCGGTGCTCGTACACACAATTTAAAGGATATGAACGTCACTTTGCCACGAGACAAATTGACCGTGATTACTGGTCTATCTGGATCTGGTAAGTCCTCTCTGGCTTTTGACACCCTCTATGCAGAAGGCCAGCGCCGGTACGTCGAGTCTCTATCCTCTTATGCTAGGCAGTTCTTGTCAGTCATGGAGAAACCTGACGTCGATCACATTGAAGGGCTTTCTCCTGCGATTTCTATTGAGCAAAAAACAACCTCACATAACCCACGCTCAACTGTTGGCACAGTAACAGAGTTATATGACTACATCCGTTTGCTTTTTGCCCGTGTAGGCAAGCCCCACTGCCCAACTCACCATTATTCTTTAGAAGCTCAAACTGTTAGTCAAATGGTTGATCAAGTTCTTGCTTTAAAAGAAGATACGAAAGTTGTACTCATGGCGCCTGTCGTTCGTGCCCGCAAAGGCGAGCATATCCAACTCCTGGCTAGCTTGCGTAGTCAAGGTTATATTCGAGCACGCATCAATGGCGTCTATTGTGAGCTTGATAGCGCTCCTAAGCTAGATCTAAGAAAAAAACATCATATTGATGTCGTCATTGATAGAATTAAAGTTCGATCAGACATTAAAACTAGATTAACAGACTCTTTTGAAACAACACTCACTTTAGCTGACGGCTTAGCCATCATTCATAACCTTGATGAAAAAACAGACACCATGCTCTCTGGCAAATATGCCTGTCCTGAATGTGGCTATTGCTTACCTGAGCTTGAGCCAAGATTATTCTCTTTCAATAATCCTCAAGGTGCCTGTCCCGAATGTGATGGATTAGGCACATCGCAATTTTTTGATCCCGATCGCGTTGTTCACCAGGCAGATCTCAGCTTGTCTGAAGGCGCAGTTCGTGGATGGGATAGACGTAATCCTTATTATTTTAGCTTACTCAAAAGCCTTTCTAAACATTATAAATTCAATATCGATACCCCTTTCCAAGACCTAGCAGAAGATGTCCAACAAGTTATTTTATATGGCTCTGATGAAGAAGAGATTACCTTTAAGTATACCAATGACGCAGGTGTTACCAGGAGTCGTAAACAAACATTTGAAGGTGTGATACCCAATTTAGAAAGACGATATCGTGATACAGACTCAGACTATATGCGTGAAGAGCTTTCAAGGTTCATTGCTAATGATGCCTGCCGCTCGTGTCAAGGCTCCAGGCTTCGAGAAGAAGCCCGAAATGTCTTCATCACAAAGAAGAACATTCCCGACGTCTCAAACATGTCTATTCAATTAGCTTATGACTTCTTTACAAAGCTAAAGCTTAAAGGCAAAGATCAAATCATTGCAGATAAAATTTTAAAGGAAATCTCACAGCGATTAAAATTTCTTGTGGATGTTGGTTTAAACTATCTCACTCTTAACCGATCAGCCGATACTCTCTCTGGTGGAGAAGCTCAGCGCATCAGGCTTGCCAGCCAAATTGGTGCTGGTTTAGTTGGCGTCATGTATATTTTAGATGAGCCCTCTATTGGTTTGCATCAAAGAGATAACGAGCGCCTGCTCAAAACATTAAAACATCTACGCGATATTGGTAATACTGTCATTGTTGTAGAGCATGATTTAGACGCTATCTTAACAGCCGATCACGTGCTTGATATCGGCCCAGGTGCTGGTATCCACGGCGGTGAAATCATCGCTCAAGGCACCCCTGATGACATTAAGAAAAATAAAAAGTCTTTAACTGGTCAGTATCTATCGGGTGCCAAATGTATTGAGGTTCCTAAACATCGACTTCCATTCGATCCTGCAAAGACAATTACAATTAAAGGTGCTAGCGGTCATAACTTACAAAACGTTAATGCAGAGTTCCCTATTGGACTTATGACTTGCATCACCGGCCTCTCTGGCTCAGGAAAATCAACCCTTATTAATAGTACACTGTATCCCGTTGCAGCCCACCTGCTTAACCGGGCTCATTTAAATCAACATGCCCCCTATAAAAATATTTCTGGGCTTGAGCATCTTGATAAGGTCGTGTGTATCGATCAAAGCCCTATTGGCCGAACCCCTCGCTCTAATGCTGCTACCTATACTGGTTTGTTCACAAACATTAGAGAATTGTATGCCGGTACTCAAGAGGCACGCTCTAGAGGCTATAAAGTTGGCCGCTTTAGTTTTAATGTCAAAGGTGGCCGCTGTGAAGCTTGCTCTGGTGATGGTCTTATCAAAGTAGAGATGCACTTTCTAGCTGATGTCTATGTTGAATGTGATATTTGTCATGGAAAAAGATATAACCCTCAAACGCTTGAAATCCGATATAAAGGCCTTAACATTCATGAGCTACTTGATACGACGATTGAAGATGCAGTTGTCTTTTTTGAGCATATCCCTGCCATTAAGAGAAAGCTTCAAACCTTAGTTGACGTTGGCTTAAGTTACTTAAAGCTAGGACAAAGTGCGACCACACTCTCTGGCGGTGAAGCGCAAAGAATTAAACTCTCAAAGGAATTGTCGAAAAGAGATACTGGTTCAACCCTATACATTTTAGATGAGCCAACCACAGGCCTTCATTTTCACGATGTCCAGCATCTCCTTGATGTTTTAGGGCATCTTAAAGATAGAGGCAATACGATTGTTATTATCGAGCATAATTTAGATGTGATTAAAACGGCAGACTGGATTGTTGATTTGGGTCCCGAAGGCGGCGATAAAGGGGGCAAAATTATTGCAACCGGAACGCCTGAAGATGTTGCCAAGGTAAAAGGCTCTTTTACTGGACAATTCTTAAAGCCACTGCTCGCCAGTTAATCCCGCAGATAGTAGCTGGACGTAGAGAAAACAAAGAAGAGACTTGTTTAAAAATGTGCTTTTTGAAATTCTCAAGGAGCACGGCTGAAAACTTATAAATTTTGCGCTTCATCTGAACCTCTACGCAGGTGAGGCTACAGCCTATCAAGCTCCTCAATCAACAACGACACATCATCAATGATTTCTCAATAAAATTCGTTGTGTCATATCCAAAAAGAACTCTTTGCTCCATAGCCTTAGAGACTCTTGCTCATTAGGTTTTAGTAATGGCGAAACATCTTGAACCATATGATCCCAGCTTATTGAGTTTATTCTTTGAGCCATGACTTTCACAAGCCATGTCTTAGTGACTGGAATAGATTGTCCTGCCCACGGTCCCTGTTGATACAAGGCATGAAACAATAGCTCAAAGTTCAGTTGTGTTCGATTTGATATAAACCAAATAAAATCATACCAATCCCGCCCCTTATCAAAGGCTCTACACAACAAGGCATGACACTTACCCGCAAAAAGGCTAGGCAAATCCTTTGCCATTAAACTAAAAGCCAAAGGAAAGGTTAAGTATTTGAGTTCAGTCGTTGCACCCTGAAGTGGATTGGTATCCAGTTCAAATTTAATCTTAATCTTTCTCTCAGATCTACTTTTGGGATAAATCAAGCTAAGCTCTTTGCCAAGTGAATCCAATTTTAAAAATTGCTTCTGCATAGTCTTATTGATATCTTTGCGATCAGCAATCTTAACCTCATATCCATAAGCTTGGAAATCTTGCTCCATATGCTCAAGGTACTTGAATAAATCAAAATCTTGCTGAGGCTTTAATAGTGCAAAATCTAGATCTTCAGAATAGCGTTGAACCTTGTATAAAATACGAAGTGCTGTACCACCGTGAAATTCGGCCACTTTAAAAAAATCAGCTCTAGATAAGCTCATTAATGCAATTTCTTGAGTAATTTCCTTTAAGGCATTACTTTCTTCATTCCTGTCCTTACAGTTATAGTTTGATAACTGTTGCTCTATCACTTCAATACTCACTCATAACTCCTTTTAGAAATTGATTAACACGCCGAGTATTGTAATAAGATACTAATTGTTCGCACTCAATTTTATCAAGCTCGGGCAAGTCATCTCTTTCTATACGCAATGATTCTAAAACAGGCCTCATAGTGGACCAATCTTTTTTATAGCAATAGACATAGTCACATAAAGCTTTCCATGCTGTAGCAACCAAGTAGATGCTTTCTCCCTCTTCAATCCGCTCCACCCCAAGCATGAAATTGTTATTAGGCATTTTCTTGAACTCAAAAATACCGTAATCATTCTCAATAATCTGAGGTCTTTTTGAAGTGACGCATGTTGTCTTGTAAACAGCTTCAGGAATAAGACCTCGATAAGATAGCGCCGATTCTAAGCTAACATAGGATGGCCATAGTAAGTATTGAGACATCTCAAATGGATGAGGTTTTACTCTCTCAAGGTAGTCTGCTCGTCGGTACAAGCCTCGCCTTAAGCGCACCAGGTAACCCTGCGCAAGTGCTCTTTTAACTTGAGCGTGCCTAGCGTTATCTTGCACAGACAATATGACACTCAGCTCAGACGCTGTGACATAGTCTGACTTTAACTGCCTAAGTTGATTTTCAAGATGTGTACCCATAGAGACAATAATAGCATAAAACTGTCATTAAATGACAGTTTCTAGCAATTTATCTCACTATTAAGAGGATATACACTAAAATATATTCCGGCAACTAATGCCTTAATACGCCACTAAATGTAGGGCCATTCATCATTAGAGCCGCGCAACACAGAGATAGAGATAACATTAGAGATCGAAGGCTAGTGATACCATGTAAAAAGGTAGTGAAGACAGTCCTTGACAATAAAATATAAGCCCATACTGGTGTTACACACAGCCATTATACCTTGTCAACGAAGTGGCAGATAAAAGTCACCTTTCATACCAACATAAAGGATGCTCCTGAATTAAGATGACTTATTACGGCTAACATAAGGATCTCTACCGCATATTTTCAAATTGGATTATCCCGCACTAAAATCAATCATTGCTAGGCCCAAAAAGAGAGAGCGCCAAGTCCCACTTATATTTAAAAATAAGTGGGTATGGCTGTCGACAAGTCACGTTCAAAGCAAAGCATGTACATCGATATACCAATCCATACACATACCCTTTTCATTAAGGGTCTTTTCTAGGCGTTGGCTTTTGATATGCTTGAAAAGCTGAAGGTATTGAGGATGACAAAGACGCACTAGAACTAATAGCAACCTCTGACTTACTATCTCCTATCGCTCTATACTGAGGAACAATAAGAGGCTTTGGAGCTATTCTAGCAAAACTTAATAAGCCCTTCTCATCTATCTTAGGCGTGTAATTCGCTAGCAAATGATAATCATCAAAAAGAGCCGATGCCCTGAATAGCTCAGCCAACTGATCGTTTCTAGCAACCTCTTTGAAGCACAATGGTACATTTTTAGCAATTTTGCCTTCGGCTCTATCTGCGCGCCATGTTTTTAATGCAAGTAAATAAAATGGCAAAAAGGTATTAATAGCATCAATGACCGCTAGATTGTAACGTAACTTTTCACCTTGCTGACCAATCTCTGGCGAAATGCCATTAAGTGTATCTGCGTTTAAGCCTCTGAATTGACTATACGTGGCTTTACGAAGATCAATAGCATTAGCAAACAAAGCAGGTACGTAAGTTGGTGTTGGCTCTCCCAGCTCGACCTGCTCAACCTCAGATATTTGTGCTCTTACAAGCGCAGGTAAATTTGTAATAGCGGAAGCTAATAGCGCACCTTCTTCCGGCAAAAACAGGCGCATCATGGCTCCAATATGCGCAGCGATATTTTGCTCTTTAGGATTTAAATGATTTTGCTCCAAATCGACACCTAACCAAGAGCCTCTTTTCGCTAAATATTGATGTAACATGGCTCTAGCATCGATAGGTCTTAAAAAATGCTCATCCATCACAGTCAACAAAGCGTCAAAAGACTGAAAGGTATGATGCGTTAAATAGATAGAGCCCTTTGGATCTAAGTTACCTCTGAATCCTGCAATATTAAGCAACCAAAAATCAACCCAGAAAAGATAACTCTCGTCAGTAGGATCCTTGTAAACCTTGTCTCTAATTTTCTCAAAAAGGTTTTGGAAGCCATTCTCATTACATTCAGTATAAAGCATATGCCTAAAATGTTGGTTTGGTGCAAAAGCATTTTGTAAAAGATTTTTTAAACGCTCTTGCTCTTTTGGGGTTTTATATTTTTGAAATAGAGCTTCAACCAATGGGTATATTTGTCTGGCCAGATTAATATTTTTGAAGGTATCTGCCAGGAACTCTACACTGTCAACGGTGTAATTATTCTTACCTAAAACTCTATCTGCATTCGCTCTGACACTTGGGCTTAAAGTAATCATCTGGATGATGGTGGCAGCTTTTAAAGCTTCTTGGTAGAGCTCATCTTTGCCCTGAAACCTTTGGCAAAGCTTTAAGTATTCATCTTTGCTTAAAACTTTGTCTCCAGGAGTCAATTGAGCGGCTTGCGCGATTGTAAATTCTTCATAGCCTTCTTCTCCCAACTGAAAAAGTCTTTGGCTATTTAAAGCAGCACCCGTGCGCTGCATTTGCCCAAATTGCCATCCTTGTGGATCATATTTTAGCTCTAAACGAACCGACATTTCAGGAGACGTATCCAGGCTCTCAAAGCGAGGCAGTAATTGCTCAAGTTCATGGTTATTCAAAGTTAGCTTAGGGAAATGACTCGTTAAAAAGCTCTTTAATTGGTTTAGCATGTTGCTCTCTACCTGTTACATCAAATTGATGCACATAGTATCAATGATGCTATCATTTTCAAATAATATGACCCAACAGAAGTTAGGTAACCCTATCAGTCTCATCACAATCAAGCACTTTGATGCTTCGGCTCATCAATATCACCTGTGACTATGCCTCTTGCGCATCTAAAATAGCTTGGATAATCTCCTTAGTTTCGGCATGCCTTTGCAAGGCTTTTTCTGCCATTTTCTTATTTTGAAAACGGGGAATAGCTGGATCATAATGCTCAGCATATAATTTAACGTCTTGACGATTGCGATGATAGAATACCTCACAAACCTTAGTCGCCTTGGCTTCATCAAGACCTAGTGCTTCCAAAGCCGCCTTGCCTGCCCTTACACTGCTATCAAAAGTTTCTCGAATAATGTCAGTAGCTCCAGCTTCATATAAATCAAAGCAATGGATCCGATCATAAGCTCTAGCAATAATCGGTAAAGTCGCGTGATGTTGTCTAACATGCCTAACGATTCGAGTCGCGCGATCTTTATCATCAATCGCCACAATCAATAGCTCAGCCTTATCTATGCCAGCAGCTGCCAATAACTCAGGCCTTGAAGCATCCCCGAAATAAGTTTTAAAGCCCATACGACTAAAACCTTCAACGGCTTCAATGTCTAAATCAATCACGGTAGGTTTATGGCCACAACTTATCAACAACTGATTAATGGTCTGACCAAAGCGACCGTTACCTGCCAAAATGATATTTTCTTTAACATCGATATCATCGTCCTTTCGGCTTTGAGGGGACTTAACACATGGCAGAATAAACTTATCTAAAAGAATGAATAATAGAGGTGTCAGCAACATGGATAACGCAACCACCAATAGCAATTTGTCAGCGATGGCTTGAGGTAAAACTGCACTTTGGACTGTCAAAGCCAATAAGACGAAGCCAAACTCTCCAGCTTGAGCTAATGAAACCGTTAGTAGCCAACGATCACTACCTCTTAATTTAAACAGCGTACCAAGCAGGAAAAGAACAACCATTTTGATGCCAATCATTCCAAATGTTAACATCATAATGTCGTAAAAATTAGAAGAAAGAAGCTGAAAATCAACACCGGCCCCAACCGTAATAAAAAACAATCCTAGAAGTAATCCCTTAAAAGGCTCAATATTAGATTCCAGTTCATGCCGATATTCACTATTCGCTAGAACAACCCCGGCTAAAAATGTTCCTAATGCTGCTGACAAGCCAATCAAAGACATCAAGACAGATATGCCAATCACTAATAACAAAGCAAAGGCGGTAAACATTTCTCGTAAGCGAGTGGAGGCGATGAATCGAAAGATGGGTTGCGAGAGAAAATGGCCACCAAAAATAATACCTCCTATCACGCCTAACTTTGTTAGTGCTTTTAACCAAGAAGGGAAATCAGAAATTAAATTGGCGTTATGGCTATCTTGAATTTGCTGAAATGCCAATTCAGGTAAAGCTAATAATGGGATCAAAGCTAGCATTGGTATCACAGCAATATCTTGAAACAGCAAAATAGAAAAGCTTGATTGTCCACCCTGCGACTTCATCAATCCTTTTTCTTCCAGTGTTTGCAGAACTATCGCTGTAGAGGAAAGAGCTAAGACTAAGCCTATCGCCAAAGCAATGCTCCACTGAAGCTTTAAGGCTACCATGCCAATGCCTGTGATGAGGATAGTACTCAAGCCAACTTGAAGGCCACCTAATCCTATAAGCCTATGACGCAAAGCCCAGAGCTTTTTGGGCTCCATTTCTAAACCAACTAAAAACAACATCATCACAACACCGAACTCAGCAAAATGTTGTATATCTTTAGTTTCTTCTCCGACAATGCCTAAAGCTGGTCCAATGATAATGCCAGCTAGCAAATATCCCAAAACAGAACCTAATCCCAACTTTTTAAAAACTGGTACAGTGATAACAGCTGCGCACAGGAAAATAAAGGATCCAATAAGAATGTTGTCCATAAGATTGACTCCTAAGTCATTCATTTAAGCGTCAAGAAAATGGACTAGTTTATCATTCGCGACTCTTCACGAGTCAAACAGGTAAACAATCCACTCTTTGTTTGGTTGACCTATTTTTTCTATTTGGTAATTTTTGAAAGAAAGTTTAATCGCTTTCTCCCAAAATTGAAGCCCTTCAATATGATGGGACAAAACTCTTACTTGCCATGGGCCTTTTAAAGTGCTCCACAGCTCAGTAGCAGCCTGTATGCCTAATCCTTTTCTTCTATATTTTTTAAGAATAAAAAACTCAGACATATCCCATATTCTGGCATCATGCTTGATAAGTGATCCTTTGATAATCAACGCGAAACCAATAAGTATCTCATCAGAGAAAATAAAATACGGATATCGATTCGAGTCATCCCAATAAGAGGCTAAGTGCTCATATCCATACAAGCCATCATCACCCAACTCTAAATCTAATAACTCTGAAAAGTCGTAACTATAAAGCTCCAAAAGATTGGATAACTTTGCTCTTTCAAGAACAGATACTTCCTGTAATTTTATCGTCATTACCCATTTCCATTCAGCCATAAAAAAGCCAGGTTAAACCTGGCTTTTAATACGGGACAAGTGCTTATGCTGTTTCTTGAGTCGCATCTTCGCGTTCAACAAGCTCAATGATTGCCATAGGAGCATTATCGCCCTTACGGAAACCGCACTTTAATACACGAACATAACCACCTGGGCGACTTTTGTTCTTAGGTCCAATTTCAGTGAAAAGTTTACCCAAAATCTTCTTATCTTGAAGACGATTATAAGCAAGTCTTCTGTTTGCAACAGAATCATTTTTCGCTAGAGTGATAATAGGCTCTATTATTCCTCTAAGCTCTTTTGCTTTAGCTACAGTCGTTTTAATCACGTCATGCGTCAATAAAGACACAGTCATGTTTTGGAACATAGCTTTACGATGACTACTATTGCGATTTAATTTACGTCCTGACTTACGATGTCTCATGACACACTACCTAACTTTGTTAAATGATTTTAAGAGATTTCTTTCTTTTCGAAATCCATGCCTGATGGAGGCCAGCCCTCTAGCTTCATGCCTAGAGATAAACCTTTCATCCCAAGAATATCTTTAATTTCTGTTAAAGATTTCTTCCCAAGATTTGGAGTTTTCAAAAGCTCCATTTCTGTGCGCTGAATCAGATCACCAATGTAATAAATGTTTTCAGCTTTCAAACAATTAGCAGAGCGAACTGTTAATTCTAGTTCATCAACCGGACGCAATAGCATTGGATCAATACCAACTTCTTTACGCGGCTCTACTAGTTTTTCTTCGCCTTTTAAATCTACGAAGACTGATAATTGACTTGCTAAAATAGTAGCAGCTCTTCTTATCGCTTCTTCTGGATCAATCGTTCCATTAGTTTCAAGATCAATAACCAATTTATCCAAATCGGTACGTCCTTCAACACGAGCAGACTCAACAGAGTAAGTCACTCTACGAAGAGGACTAAAAGAAGCATCCAATTGAAGATGGCCAATCGTTGAACCTGTACCTTCAAGATCTGAAGCAATTTTTCTTGTTGCAACAGGCTCATAGCCGCGACCTTGAGCAATTGTCAAAGTCATTTGGAATGATCTATCTTGAGAGACGTTTGCAATAATATAATCTGGATTTATGATTTCAATATCATGATCCAATTGGATATCACTTGCTCTTACAGGGCCAACACCTGATTTATTGATACGTAACTCTACTTCGCCTTTTTGCTCGCCATGCATTTTTATAGCAAGACCTTTAAGGTTTAGAAGAATCTCAATAACATCTTCGTGAACACCTTCAATGGTTGTGTACTCATGAAGAACACCTTCAATTTGAGCTTTCACAACAGTAGCACCCGGCATAGAAGAGAGCAAAATACGTCTCAAAGCATTACCTAATGTGTGACCGAAACCACGCTCAAGCGGCTCCAGCATTACACGAGCACGGTTATTACCTAAATTTTGCACAGATATAGATCTGGGCTTTAAAAACTCTGTATATGGGCGTTGCATTAAACGCATTCCTCCGGTGCAGGGTTACTTGGAGTAAAGCTCTACAATTAACTGCTCATTAATGTCTGTAGGTAGCTCATCTCTGTCAGGAATTCTTTTGAACTCACCTGACATTTTCTTCGTGTCTACATTCAACCATTCAGCTAAAGTCATGTCTTCAGAGCGCTTTAGAGAATCCTGAATACGAGACTGGCTTTGGCATTTTTCACGAATGGAAATTACATCA
This sequence comes from uncultured Francisellaceae bacterium, assembly GCA_964351745.1. Taxonomy (GTDB): domain Bacteria; phylum Pseudomonadota; class Gammaproteobacteria; order Berkiellales; family Berkiellaceae; genus CAYNJF01. The sequence continues at coordinate 5,505 of CAYGPI010000037.1, read as the reverse complement.
CCCGCTTTCACACGATAAGATGGGATATTAACCCAGCTATCATTGACCAAAATTGCTTTATGTCCAACTAGTTGACGTGCTTCTCTGCGAGTTGCAGCAAATCCCATACGGAACACGACATTATCTAAACGACACTCTAGTAGCTGAAGTAAGATATGGCCTGTTGGGCCTTGAATTCTATCAGCTTCTTTATAAAGGTTTCTAAATGGTTTTTCAAGCATACCATATTTAAGTTTGGTAGCCTGCTTAGCAGCCAATTGTAAACCATAGTTTGTTTCGCGGACTCTACGAGTTCCGTGTTGGCCCGGCTTAGTTTTAAAATGACATTTTGATTCAATATCACGAGTTTTAAAATCTAAGTCCAGTTGGTAACGTCGTGAATAACGACAGGTTGCCCCTGTATCTCTAGCCATAAATCACACACCAATGTTAGTTATCAGAATTAAACGCGACGCTCTTTAGGAGCTCTGCATCCATTAAAAGGAATGGCTGTTACGTCATAGATAGCACTAATGCTAACATAATCACGAACCGCTCTCACAGAAGCATCACGTCCTGGACCAGGTCCACAAACACGCACTTCAGCACTCTCGGCACCATAAGTATCAACTGCCTTCTGCAAAGCCTTGGTAGTCGCTACCTGGCCAGCAAATGGGGTGCTCTTACGAGATCCTCTAAAGCCACTTCCACCAGAAGTTGCCCAAGACAATGCATTACCTTTAACATCCGTCACCGTAATGATCGTGTTATTAAAGGATGCATAAATATGAATAATAATATCTGTTACAAGCCTTTTTAGCTTTCTCTTACGGCCTTTAGCCTTAACAGCTGATCCTGTATCGCCAGCATCACCTGACTCACTAGAATCGCCAGACTCATCTGTCTGAACTAAATTCAACTCTTCTTCAACTTGAGAACTAATTTCTTCTGTTGCCATAACCCTATTCCAAATTATTTGCTAAATTACTTTTTAATCTGCTGCTGCTTGCGACGACCTTTGCGAGTTCTCGCATTAGTTTTCGTGCGTTGACCACGCATAGGTAAGCCAGCACGATGTCTTTTACCACGATAACAACCAATGTCACGTAGTCGCTTAATGGCCATCTGAACTAAACGTCTAAGTTCACCTTCAACAGTGTACTTACCGCATTCTTCAGATATTTCATGAAGCTCAGACTCAGTAAATTCCCTGACTTTTTTAGCCGGATCTATATTTAAAGCTTTACAAATCTTACGAGATGTAGAGCGACCAATACCGAAAATGTCCGTCAAAGCAATAACCACATGCTTTTTTTCGTTAAGTGGCACACCTTGAATACGAATTGTTGCCATCTAAAATAACCCCCAAGTTACATATATGGGCCTCTAGCAGACGAAAGATGCTACTCGAGACCAAGCTAAAAGTCAAAATAATGAATAATAATCCACTGAATCTTTAAAATAATCAGCCTTGACGCTGTTTATGCTTAGGATTCTTCTTGCAAATCACTCTAACTACACCTTCTCGTTTAACGACGCTGCAGTCTTTGCACATTCTCTTTACTGACGCACGAACTTTCATGAAATACCTCTAAAATAAACCGAAACCTGAGTTATTGTCACTTCCGCCTTTTTTGTTAGACTTCTTCATAAGTGACTCATACTGTTGGGACATCATATGCGCTTGCACTTGAGATATAAAGTCCATAACTACCACAACTATAATAAGCAATGATGTACCACCAAAATAAAACGGAACTTGCCAAGCCATAATTAAAAACTCAGGCAGTAAAGCAACTCCCATGATATATAGACCACCAATAAAGGTAAGCCTGGTCATAATCTTGTCAATATACTTTGCTGTTTGCTCACCAGGTCTAATGCCAGGAATAAAAGCTCCACCACGCTTTAAGTTATCCGCGGTTTCCCTTGGATTGAAAACTAAAGCTGTATAGAAAAAAGCAAAAAACAAAATAGCAGCACCGAAGAAAGCTATATATAGAGGCTGTCCAGGGCTTAAAGCTAAGCCAATTTCTGTTAACCAAGAACTTTCAGTTGAGCTACCAAACATCTTACTAATAGTTGCAGGGAATAAAATGATGCTTGAAGCAAAAATGGGAGGGATAACTCCAGCCATATTGACTTTAAAAGGCAAATGACTTTGTTGTGCTGCAAACATTTTACGACCTTGCTGGCGCTTAGCATAGTTCACTGTAATCCGGCGCTGACCACGCTCTATGAATACAATGAAAGCTGTTAAGCCAAGTAAAAATGCTATTAAAACGACTAAAGCCAATGGCTGCATAGCACCCTGTCTAACCTGCTCGAAAGTGTTAGCAATAGCGCTGGGCAAACCAGAAACAATACCCGCGAAAATAATAAGTGAAATTCCATTTCCTACGCCACGCTCAGTGATCCTTTCACCCAACCACATCAGAAACATTGTCCCTGAAACTAAAGTTACAATGGTTGTAAGGAAGAAAGAAAAATTCGGCACAACACTTGGGCTTTGGCTCGCAATAAAGTTCGCCATTGCAAAGGCCTGAACAGTCGCAAAAAATAAAGTACCAACACGAGTATATTGGCTTAATTTTCTACGTCCACTCTCACCTTCTTTCTTTAGCTGCTCAAGATTAGGAGATACGACCGTAAGCAGCTGCATCACGATTGAAGCAGAGATATACGGCATTATTCCAATTGCAAAGATTGACATTCTTTGCAGAGCACCACCAGAAAACAAGTTAAACAGCCCAAACAACCCACTAGAACCAGTGAATAATGATTTGAGCTGATTTGCATCTAAGCCTGGTATCGGGATATGGGATCCAACGCGATATATGACGAGAGCCATCAAGACATACCAAAGTCTCGATTTTAACTCCTGCAAACCACTTATATTAGATCCACTCTTAGACATATTATGCTTCTACCTTACCGCCTTTAGCTGCTATGGCTTCCATAGCACCTTTGGTTGCTTTAACGCCCTTCAATATAACTGCTTTCATAAGCTCACCGCTTAAAAACACTTTAACTTGACGAGCTGTTTTAGGCACAAGATTGGCATCTTTTAGTACTTGAACAGTGATCTCACCTTCCAAGCCATTTAATTCGCCCAATCTAACTTCTTCAGAGAAATTAGATTTATGTGCTTTAAAGCCAACCTTCGGAAGTCTTCTAGCCAAAGGCATTTGACCGCCCTCAAAACCAACTTTGTGATAACCACCAGAACGTGACTTTTGACCTTTAACGCCTCGACCACAAGTTTTGCCGAGACCGCTACCTGGCCCACGACCAACGCGCTTTGCTACCTTCTTCGCACCAATGCCAGGTGCAATCGAATTTAATTTCATACCATTTCCTCAACTTCCACTAAGTAGTTGATATGATTAATCATACCTCTGTTCTCAGGGGTATCTATCACTTCAACGGTGTGACGAATCTTTCTTAGACCTAAACCACGTGCGCAAGCAATATGTGATTTTTTACGTCCAGATAAACTTTTCAACAAAGTGACTGTAATCTTATTTTTACTTGAATCTTTAGGCATCTGCTTCACCTGTAACTTCAGCGACTGATTTACCTCTTTTCTCTGCAACTGACTGCGGAGAATACGCACCTTGTAACCCTTTAATGGTTGCTAAAGCAACATTAACTGGATTAGTAGATCCATAGCACTTTGATAAAACATTGCTGATTCCTGCAACTTCAAAGATAGCGCGCATAGCACCACCAGCAATAATACCGGTACCTTCTGATGCAGGCTTCATAAATACTTTTGAAGCGCCATGATTGGCAACAATCGTGTGATTCAGAGTTGAGCCATTTAAGGTAATATCTTTTAAATTTCTCTTTGCTGATTCCATAGCTTTTCTTATCGCTTCAGGAACTTCACGGGCTTTACCATGACCAACACCAACACGACCTTTTTTATTACCAACAACAGTTAGTGCTGAGAAACCAAAAATTCGGCCACCCTTAACTACTTTCGCTGTTCTTCTAACTTTTATGAGTCTTTCATCATATTCGCCATCAGTCGGTTTTTTATCTTGTTGCTTTGCGTTCGTTGACATAATTAAACACCCAAACCATTTTCACGGGCGGCTTCTACAATAGCAGCAACACGACCATGATATTTAAACCCACCTCTATCGCACGCGACAGCATCAATGCCTGCAGCTTTAGCACGTTGTGCTAAAAGTTTACCTACGATTTTCGAGATGCCTGTTTTTCCTTCTTCGCTCTTTTCTTGACGAATATCTTTATCCAAACTAGAAGCTTGCACCAAAATGTTACCACCTGTTGGTGCAATAATTTGCGCATAGACATGTTGCGAACTACGGTGGATCTTTAACCGATAGGTTCCTTTCTCTACACCTTGACGCTTAATACGCATAACTGCTGATTTCGCGCGTCTTTCTCTTTGTTTTTGCTTGATATGCATTATATTTAAACCCTCAGCTTACTTCTTCTTCGTTTCCTTCAGAAGGATCACTTCATCAGCATATCGAATACCCTTACCTTTATAAGGTTCAGGCTTACGAATACCTTTGCGGATCCCGCGGATATCTGCAGCAGCTTGACCGACCTTCTGCTTGTCAACACCTGTCACAATAATATCTGTGACTGATGGTGTCGCTATCTCAACGCCTTCTGGGGCGATGTAAGTTACTGGATGAGATAAACCTAATGTCAGATCTAATTTATGGCGTGAACCTTGAGTACCGGCAGCTGCACGGTAACCAACACCAACTAATTTTAATTTTTTCTCAAAACCTTGAGTAACACCAATAACCATATTATTAATTAATGATCTTATGGTGCCAGACAAGGCATTTGTATTAACGATATTGATATCAGCAACGATTTCTATAACGTTATCTACATTATCCATCGAAATGCCCGTTGGCAATGTCTGGACTAAAGTTCCCTTAGGACCTTTTACTTCAACAACGCCACCAGATACCTTGACTTCAACGCCGCCAGGAATATTTATCGGCGCTCTACCTACTCTTGATGTCATTTGAAACTCCTTAAGCGATGTAGCACAACACTTCACCACCTTCACCAAGTGCGCTTGCTGCGCGACCTGACATCACCCCTTTTGAGGTTGATACAATGGCAATACCTAAACCATCCATAACTTCTGGCAAACTATCTTTACCTGAGTAGTTACGTAATCCTGGTTTTGAAATTCTTTTAATCATTTCAATAACAGGCTGGTCACGATGATATTTAAGCTCAACATTGACTGTCGGCTTTAATGCTTCGTCTACGCTAAAATCTGTAATATAGCCTTCACTCTTCATCACTTTAAGGATAGAAGTTTTAAGCTTCGAAGAAGGCATAACCACGTTTGCTTTACCAGCTTTTTGACCATTTCTGATTCGTGTGAGCATGTCTGAAATTGGATCTTGTAAACTCATCTAAAACTCCTACCAACTAGACTTAACAAGACCAGGGATGTCACCATCCATAGCATGTTCTCGAATTTTGTTACGACAAAGTTTGAATTTACGGTAAACACCA
>CAYGPI010000036.1:0-25130 GCA_964351745.1 uncultured Francisellaceae bacterium | reverse complement strand
ACCCAGACAAGGTCTTTCCTCTCAACGAGGCCCACACACAAATTATGGTATTTCAATATTTTAAAGAACGATTTAAAGAAATTTATCACTTACGTGTTTGTTTCTTAAAAGGAGGTGCGATTAACGCACCATCCGAAATTTCAAGTTAACGCGCTAATTTTCTTATTATTATAAAAGTTGCCGTTAACATTCTCGACGTGTTGTTTGCCGAGAAAAAGAATTCTACGCTTTTCTGAACGAAGGTCAACTATTATTTTCATTTATTTTCATTTAGTTTCAAGATGTTAATATTAGGCTAATTGACTTATTTTTTAGCTTTCTTTTTCAACTATAAGTCAGGTAGATAATAATTGGATGCCCTATATATAATAGCGTGAACAAACATACTTAATCTGTTTAATAGACTCTTTACTGAATCACCCAGCTATTGCCCTGGGCATGAGACTCTAGGCTTACACTAATAATCTATATAAAGGATTTCTTTCCCTATTGAATATGACAAAAATTATTATAAGTTATCATGTGATAGCAAACTGTTGAGTCATATTGATGGGAAGATTGCATTCCATTCTTGAATCGTGAGAGCACACCATATTTATAAACGACTCTCTCTTTGCGTGTAGGTAGTCTTTAATCGACTCAATCCCCACTGCAACCCTCCTTGGTTACTTTAAATATAAGCCAAAGAATACCTCTGCCTCATAGGGCTACATTCAATGTGAGCTAATTCGGCTGCCGCAGTAATGGAGAATAAATGAATTTCTAGCCAAATTTATTGGCTCAAATGAATAGTATGGTGGTAAATAATCAGGATTTTCTATGCTTAGTCTCAATCAGCTAAAAGCGAAAATGCAGAGCACTAAATTTTACGATATTTAGCCTCTCAAAAAGTGAAGCTTCTAAATCCATAGGTGTTGACTTTAATAGTTTTGAAACGAATGACATAACCTCTGAGAATGAGCATTTCTTTAAAGTCACTTTTGCACAAAAACAATACCAACAGAAAAGAGTACAAGAAGACCAAAGGAATAAAGCTATTAGTGATGAAGTTTTTAATCAGCGGATGAAAAATGCAGATAGCGAACCAAAACGCACTAAATTAAAATAAGGTGATATTATCACGCCGCATGCCTCGTAGAGGCTATAGCATGATGAATGATTTGAATTTTATTGAAGCTCTCTATATAAAAAACCAAAACATAAATTTATACTAAATAAAATCGAACCAGGTAAATGTCTTGCTTTTTATAGAATCGTGAAGCTCCTGTCTATGAACAATCATACTGGCTCACTATTCTTCAAAATAATCTTAGCAAATCTTCGCTTTCCAACTTGAATTGTCAACGACGTGCCAGGCATAAGCATCAGTGATTTATCTTCAACTTTTTGAGCGTCAATCTTAACCGCCCCCTGCTTTATCATGCGCATCGCATCTGATGTACTTGAGGTAAGGTTTGCTTGTTTGCATAAACTTGCAATAGCTAATCCCTCTTTAGAAACTTCAAAAACGAACTCAGGAATATCATCTGGAATTTCATTGCGCTTAAATTGACTAACAAAATGCTCATAGGCATCGATCGCAGCTTGCTTTGAATGGAAACGCTCTATAATTTCTTGAGCTAACATGACTTTGGCATCTCTTGGATTCATGCCGTCTGCAGCTTGTTGCTTAAGAGTCTCAATGTCTTGAACTGGCTTAAAACTTAATAGATCAAAATAGCGCCACATCAGCTCATCCGAGATTGACATAATCTTGCCAAACATATCATTCGCAGGCTCATCGATCCCAATATAATTGTTAAGTGACTTTGACATTTTTTTTATGCCATCTGTGCCTTCTAGTAAAGGCATCGTCATAATAATTTGAGGCTCAAGACCTGCTTGCTTTTGAAGCTCTCGCCCAACCAGTAGATTAAATTTCTGATCCGTACCGCCCAACTCAACATCAGCTTTCATTTCAACGGAATCTTGTCCTTGAATTAAAGGGTACAAAAATTCATGAATAGAAATAGGCTGACCTGATTTATATCTCTTCCCGAAATCATCGCGCTCTAGCATTCTAGCGACAGTGTGCTGAGAAGCGAGTTTAATTAAGCCCTCAGCACCAAGCTTATCCATCCAGGTTGAGTTAAACATAACCTTTGTTTTGTTTTTATCTAAGATCTTAAAGGCTTGATTTGTGTACGTTTTAGCGTTTTCAACGATATCTTCTCGCGACAATGCAGGCCTCGTAGCATTTTTTCCTGTTGGGTCGCCAATCATCCCCGTGAAATCACCAATTAAGAATAAAATCTCATGACCTAAATCCTGGAAATGTTTTAGTTTGTTAATTAAAACAGTATGTCCCAAGTGCAAATCGGGCGCAGTGGGATCAAACCCTGCTTTAATTCTTAATACCTTTTTCTTGCTTAAGCGAGCAGCCAGTTCATCATTGGGGATAATCTCTTCTGCGCCTCGGGAGATTAACTCCAGGCTTTTTTCTACATCGTTCATCTTAAAGACACCGCTTATCTTTTTAAAAAGTTTTTTAACTTACAAATGCCACATGCAAGACATTGTCATATAACAATTTTTTTGTGGTAATATTATGCATCGCATAAATCGTATTGATTTTAACACCTACCCCAGCTAATTTTATAGTTAGAATTCAAAAAATATGGAAACATCAAATAGGGTGAGAACGGATTATAAACCCAGGGAAAGGGTACGTCCTCTTTTTTATCGACAAAAAAAGAGAAGATCAATGCTGAAGCTATTGGGCTTAGGAGTTTTTGGAGCTATTGGAGCATTCGGAGCGCTCTCGTTATATCAGCTATCAACTGATGTTACGTCCAGCCCAAAGACTGTTGTGCTTAATCAGCCGAAAGTGCCTGTTGTCAATGTCATTGAGCTACCCCAACGTATCATCGAGCAAGAAGCTGTATCAGCGCCTCTAGAGCCTATCTCTCAGTTGCACTGGTCTAACCTTGAGGTCAAATCTGGGGACTCACTCACAACTCTTTTTCGTGACGCAAAAATATTACCTGCTGAGCTTAGCGCTGCGCTCAACATTGGTGAGCACTCACGTTATCTGAAAAGAATTTATCCAGGCCAGCAGATCAAAATTCTAAGAGATGATGATGGGCGCTTACATGCAATCGAGCAACAAATCGATGAATTTAAGTCCTTACAAATTGAAAGAAAGAATAATAAATTTGTTAGCACGTTAATTGAAGCCCCTATTGAAAACAAAATAGCTTTTGGGCAAGCAATCATTCAAGACTCCTTATTCCTAGATGGAAAGCGCGCCAACTTAGAAGACAAGCTTATCATGGAGTTAGCGGATATTTTTGCTTATGATATCGATTTCTCTTTGGATATTAGACCTGAAGATTCCTTTAAAGTTTTGTTTGAAGAAAAATATGTAGATGGCAAAAAAATTGGTGTGGGGCCAATATTATCTGCTGAATTTATCAATCAAGGCAAAAGCTATCAAGCCGTTCGCTTCACTGACGATAATGGAAATTCATCGTACTACACTCCGAATGGCAAGAGTCTCAAAAAAGCTTTCATCAGAAGCCCTGTTAAATACACACGCATAAGCAGTCACTTTAACTTGAAACGTAAACATCCAGTACTACATAAGATTAGAGCCCACAAAGGCGTCGATTATGCAGCCCCTCGCGGAACGCCTATCCAGGCTTCTGGAGATGGTAAGGTCATCTTTGCAGGTCACAAAGGTGGGTATGGCAACACAGTCATTATTGAGCATGGCCCGAAATACACAACTTTGTATGCTCACATGCATAAATTCGCTAAAAACATTAAGACAGGCAGCAGGGTTAAGCAAGGGCAAAAAATCGGCTCTGTCGGCTCATCTGGTTTGGCAACGGGTCCACATTTGCATTATGAATTTAGAATCAATGGCTCTCATCGCAACCCATTAACCGTGGCACTTCCGCAATCCAATGATATTATTAAAGTGAAGCGTGATGAATATCTCATGCACTCTAAAAACCTGCTGGCATTGATGGACCATCACCACCGCGTCATGCTCGCCCAATCTGAGTTTGAATGATGTCAAAAAATTATGTTATAGGCTTGTTGTCTGGTACTAGTGTTGATGCCATTGATGCGGGCCTGTGGTCTTTTGATGCGAGTGGTGCACAACTTGTTTCAAGATTAGAAGCCCCCATCGGACCAAAAATCAAAAAACACATCTTATCTTTATCTGTTCATGGCAAATGTACTTTAAAAGAGCTTGGCCAATTAGACACAGCCATGGCTAACTTATTTGCCAATGCTGCCAATGCCCTTATCAAAAAATCTAAAGTCCCCAAGAATCAAATTTTAGCGATTGGCAGTCACGGACAAACTTTATGGCATGAGCCGTCAATCGAGCTTCCATTTACTATGCAAATAGGCGATCCCAATATTATTGCCCAAAAGACTCAAATCCCTGTGATTGCAGACTTTCGACGTGCTGATATTGCTTTGGGTGGACAAGGTGCACCTCTGGCTCCAGCGTTTCATCATTGGGCATTTAAAGATAGTACGGTAGATAGAATGATTGTGAATATTGGTGGTATTGCCAATATTAGTTTCTTACCCAAAGATCCCTCACTCCCCTACCTTGGCTATGATACAGGCCCTGGTAACTGCTTAATGGATCAATGGTGCCTAGAGCATCGCTCTAAAGCTTATGACCATAACGGAGATTTTGCAAACCAAGGTAAAAGCAACAATGCTCTCTTAAATGCACTCTTGGAAGATCCCTACTTTAAGAAGGGCCCCCCTAAAAGCACAGGCAAAGAAAGCTTTAATCTAGATTGGTTAAAGACCTATCTTCATCAGAGCCCTGACATTAAAGCTGCAGACGTGCAAGCTACCTTACTATCCCTCACATCAAGAACTATCGTCAATGCTATCAAGCAACACGTCAATCGTTCACAAGTCTATATTTGTGGCGGAGGCTCTCATAACAATAGACTCATGGCGCAACTGAAAAAAGATCTGGGAACTTCTTATGAATTAAATTCTCTTGAGAAACTAGGCATGTCACCTGATTGGGTAGAATCGGGATGTTTTGCTTGGCTTGCTTTGCAACGCCTACAAAACAAGCCTGTGGAGATATCCCAAGTCACAGGCGCTAAAAGAAATACTTTACTAGGGGCAAGTTATTTCCCTGATCCCACAACGTTTGAAACTTTGCTGCAGTCTAAAACAAGCTAAATCGCAAATGAGTTGCCGCACCCACATGTATTTTTGGCCATTGGGTTAGAAATTTTGAAATGAGCGCCATAGAGTCCTTCTACAAATTGAACTTCAGCACCCTCTAGATATTGATAACTCATTGGATCAACAACAATATCAAAGGCAATGGGGCTACCTTGATAAACCACTTCTTTATGAATAACAATATCATCCTCAACGATATCTCGCTCAAAGGCAAAACCATATTGAAAGCCAGAGCAACCGCCACCTGTGATATAAACCCTAAAACGAACGCTGTAATCACCTTCTATTTCTAAGAGCTTTGCAATCCTGTTTGCGGCAGCTTCATTAACCTGAACTGTTGTATCCACACTCATTTTCAGTTGACCCTACTTTATATATGTTAGTTACTAATATACCAAATTTTTGTGCTGCTGAGTAGTTAGCCTATAGACACCAGCCATGGGAAATCCTCTGAACTAACTTTACTCTTATCTCCCTTCTCAACCAAACTCACAATAATACTCTCTGGCACAAACCCTTCCGGCAATTGAATTTGCCCTTTTAGCATTTGAAAGTATCGTACTGTGTAAGGCTGGCCTTGCTGCCAATCTCGTGACAAAGCTTCCAAGGGTATTTGAATTATCTCATCATCTTGCACCCCTTGCACACTCAGGTGCATCGTCCCAGGGGTTATTTTCTTCTGATTGCTAAATTTAGCTAATAAGACTTCATACCTAAAGCGACCGGTTTGTTGCGAAGGGTAAATTTGTACGCTGTTAATTTGGATCCCTTTCTGTTGATACTCAGGCGCTAAAATTTTCTTATAGAGCGCATTTTCTTGCGATATATTAGCCGAGGATGTAGCAAGAACAGTAAGCTCCTGTTTTAAAGCACTGTTAATCCTTGATAGCTGCTGATTATCAACTTCAAGACGTGCTATTTTTTCATCTCCTTCACTCAAAGCAACTTTACATTGCTGATGTTTGTGATTTAGGACAAAAAATCGACTTTTAGCGTCACGCCACTCTAAAGCACCACGAGAAAAACCTTTCTCAAAGCTGTATTGTGCGGTCATCAGCATTCCAATCAATATGATAAGGAAACTTAAAACCACATTTCGCCTAGCCCTAAGGTTATGAATGAGTTGACTACCCATAAGAACTCCGCCATTGAGAGAGAGGTGATTGTATTGTCGTAACTTGCAAGATACGTGCTACTATGCTCCTTTTTTGAAGATGGAGCATCTTAATCTTATGCTGTGGATAAAATCCTTTCATATCATCTTTGTTATCTGTTGGTTTGCAGGACTATTTTACTTGCCCAGATTATTTGTTTATCACACAGAGCTTGAGCACAAAGATCCAAATTATCAACGCTTTTGCATCATGGAGCGTAAACTCTTTTGGGGAATTATGACGCCAAGTGCCGTTTTAGCGCTTTTTTTTGGCTTTGGTCTTCTAGGCTACTGGGTTGAAGCGATCCAAACGAGTGGGTGGTTTCACGCAAAATTGCTACTTGTTATTGCGCTTTTAGTTTACCACTTCTTATGTCTGCATTATCTGAAAAAATTTGCAAAATTTCAGAATTCCAAAAGCCACGTGTTCTATCGCCTATTCAACGAAATTCCAGTACTTCTGTTAATCGTTATTGTGATCTTAGTTGTCGTTAAACCATTTTAAGATCATAACCTTGGAGCAAGACAAACCGCTTAGCATCAGCTAGTCAGTCTTGCTCAACCATTTCGAAGTCATCTTTAGTGGCACCACACTCAGGACACCGCCAGTTCATTGGCACATCAGCCCATTTTGTGCCCGCAGGGATGCCATCTTCAGGCCAACCCTCAGCTTCGTCGTAAATAAGGCCGCACTGTAAACACATATGTTTTTTCATAAGTTAACTAACAATTAATATTCTAGTGTGAACATTGTCCCATATCATGTCCTTAAAAAGAAGAGATAATCAAAGGCTTAGATCCCATATTAATGAACATCAAAACAAATCCATATATAATCAACACCAATTTCAAAAGCCTAGGAAAACCTGTGAAAATTCTTGTCGACGCTGACGGCTGCCCTAATATCATCAAACAGATTGTTTTTAGAGCCGCTAAAAGATTAGCCATTAAGACTATCTTATACGCGAATCACCCGCTTACGATCCCTGGCTCTCCCCATATTCACTTTGTTCAAGTCCCCAAAGGATTTGATGTTGCTGATAGTGAAATTGAAAAGATGGTTGAAAAAGGAGATCTCGTCATTACCGATGATATCCCTCTGGCCGATGCCGTCATCGATAAACATGCCACAGCTCTTGGCACAAGGGGAAACATCTATACCAAAGACAACATCAAAGAAAAACTACGGAGCCGAAACATGATGACAGAGTTAAGAGATGCAGGCCAAATCTCAGGTGGTCCAAGGTCTCCCGGAAAAAAAGATCAACAAAGCTTTGCCAATGCACTTGATCGATTTTTAGCCAAGAATAAATCTTAAAGAGAAAACCACCATGACTCCATCGATTAAAATTTATAGTCTAGCCATTCTTTTCATCTACTCACTGGCGTCTCAAGCTGCCACTATCATTGTCAGTGGTGCCAATAGTGGCCTTGGCCAGTCAATAGTGCAAACCTTAGCGCAAGAAAATCATGATCTTATCCTCTTTGGTAGAGATAGCTCTAAGCTAGAAAGCACAAAAAATCAACTAAAAAGAGCTGGTCACAAGAGTTCAATATACGCGTTTAGCAACGAACATATTTCAGAGATCCATCGTACTATGCAAGAGCTTGCTGATCAAAAAACTTCTATCGCTGGTTTAGTCATAATCACACCAAGACCTGATCTCGACGATCCATTTCTTCCGAGCCCTCAAGCTTGGCATGCCATGTTCGAAAGCTGCTTTACTGGCCCTTTAGAAATCATTAAGCAAACGGCTTCTATGATAGAAGAGAATGGAAAGATTGTCATCATATCAGGCATAACTTCTAAAGAATTATTACCTAGCCATGCTTCCTACGGCATTTTAAGAGCTATGTGGTTGGCACAAGCGAAAGGATTATCTCATCATTTAGGTGCAAAAAAAATACATGTAAACACGATTTCACCAGGCGGAATATTGACAGAAAAATTCATAGAAAAAGTTAAACTTCGTGCCAAAGAAAATGAGAACACCTACCAACGCCAAATTGAATCTGAGACCCAAAATATTCCTTTACAAAAATATGGCAACCCGCAAGACGTTGCATATCTTGTAAGCTTTCTGCTTAGTGAAAAATCTAACCATATCTCTGGTGCGAATATTACCATCGATGGTGGCTTCACTAGAGCCTACTAGCGACTGACAAATTTTATAAAAGGGCGTGCAAAGATTTAGCCGTATGCTCAAGCAAAGCTTTCACATCCTTAAAGCGATTAGGCTGAGAGTCACGGGCATCTTGTGTACAAAATTGTAATAAGGACATTAAATCCAACAACATGCTCTGGCGCTTCCAGTCTTTAGGTAATTTAACCCCCTCTGACTGCAGACCTCTGACAAAAGACTCTCCAAAGCATGGATCTAAGCGATGAGCATAACGCATCATATGACCGACATCGAACAAAAAGTTACCCGCTAACGCAAATTCCCAATCTAATAGAGCTTCAACTTGCCAAACGTTATCTATGAAAGACACAATGATATTAGAAGGATCAAAATCTCCATGAACTAAACAAGCAGGTTGATGCTCATCAAGTAAATCCTTTGACGACTCAACGCTTGAAAATAGTTGATCTATTAAAACTTCTGGTAACAATTGCTTTGACTGAATCCTCGTTAATGATGATTTTAGAAAAGGGATCGTTTGCTGATCAGCGGCCAATGGAACAACCTCATGATTTTTTCCAAAAAAACCAGCCTTAGAAAAAGTGATCCTTTGAAGCTTAGTAAGAAGCTTCCCAGCTTGAAAACTTATTTGCTCCACATCATCCTGCGTGCCATGAAGAAGACCATCGCGCATTAAAATACCAGGCAAAAAAGGCATTACTATAAAAGGATAGGCCATATGTTCATTTTGATGTTCATGATAGAGTATCTGTGCTTTCGGTATGTCTAATGGCAACAACGATAATATATTTTTCTCTATGCTTAAATCAGATTCTTCTCGTGTATAGATTCGAATCACGAGGGGTGGCTTTTTTTCGAAAGAGCATTTAAAATTTGAGTTAGCATAGCCGCCACTTAAGCGCTCAAGCTTAATGATTTTCTCTCTTGTAAATGGCGATAATAACTGTTGAGCCAGAGTCATGTCCAAAGGAAACATAGTTTGGCTTTGTTCCCAACTTAATTTAAAACAATCTATGACCATGCCTATATCAACCAACCTAACTTTTTTATAACAACCATTATACCCATGATACTTCAGGGTATGCGATTTATTTCAAGTATAAACAGTTAGATTGAAAGGATAGTATCTGAAAAAATAAAGACACTGCCGCTCTATTTAAGATTCTGAAGAAAAACATCGCTTTGATCGCGCTTAGTTGACGGGAGAATTAGCATCTTAAATTGTCTTGAAGAAATAGCATACGCGATTATTATTTAGAAATGAGTTGATATTTGAATCATTTTACTCAAAAATGATTTCACAAAAGTAGAAGGAATTTAATATGTCATTCATTAGAAAATGCACCAACCTTGTTTTACTCGCAAGTATCCCTTACTTAGTAAGCGCAGCACCTAATCTACAACTCAATCCAGCTGAAAAAACTTTTTTATCTAAAGGCCAATATGCTCTTCAATATGCCAATGAAAAATTACCTATCATTACTGTAGATAACACTTTTGAGCTAGGAAAACTTGCAGCTTTAAGTTTTATCGATTGGGCAAGTAAAAACCCAGAGGGTGTTATTGCCCTTCCCTCAGGAAAAACCCCTGAGTATTTTATTAAATTTCTAGCTCATTATAAAAATAATTGGCATCAAGATGACATCCAACACGAGCTAAGGGAGCATGGCATACAGCTCAATAACTTCCCTCAAACATCTAACCTCAAGTTTGTGCAACTCGATGAGTTTTATGGCTTGCCTCATAATCATCAAAGAAGTTTTAATCATTACGTTAAACAATTCTACCTCAAGCACTTAGATATCAAACCTGAAAACACGCTGCTCATTGACTTAGCTAATCTTGGTACACTAAAAGAAAACGGTTATGAAAAATTATTTCCTTCTGGGAAGGCCGATCTACAACTATTGAAAAATGAACCTGCTTCTAGATTAGAGCATCTTCAGAAGCAGGCTCTTTTAGAAGCGACTCAATATTGCCAAGCTTATGAAGAAACTATCCGCAACTGGGGTGGTATCGGGTTTTTCCTTGGAGGCATTGGTCTAGATGGGCATATTGCTTTTAATTTACCTGGCGTCGATGAAAATGCCAGCACCCATTTAACCCAGCTTAATTACGAAACGAGCGCCCAAAGCGCTAGTGATCTAGGTGGCATCGATAGAGCTAGGCACCGAATTGTCATGACCATGGGATTAGGAACCCTTAAAATTAATCCTAATGCTAAAATCATCATCATGGCCGCTGGTGACATTAAAGCGCCCATCATCCGAGCGGCGATAGAGCAACCTGCAACGAATCATGTTCCGGCTTCGCTGCTACAACATTTTAACCATCCTATTTTTTATCTTACGAAGGGAGCTCAATCACAACTCAGTGCTAGGATGGCACAGGATATACGAACAAGTGAGCAACCTACCCTTCTCTTTGAAACCGTCATCCGCGCCTCTTTAGAAAAGAAAAAGCCAATTAAAGCTTTAGATTACATGGATTTCAAAGATCATTTACAAGGGCAAGCTTTATTAGAAAAAGTCCCCAGCCTCCATCTTTTACTTCAGCAAGTTTCCGATTCCATTGAGAAAAAAATTGAGGCAGGTTTACGGTTTACTGCAATGCGCACTTTGCATACAGCACCCCATCATGATGATGTGATGCTTTCTTACTACCCACTCATGCGAAAAATACTAGCCTCTGATCAAAATCATTTCGCTTATTTAACGAGCGGATTTAATGCTGTCACAGATGATTATATTCTTCAATCAATCCGCCAAATGCAACAGATGTCAACGGCTCAATTGCAAAAAGATATCTTTGAAACTGATTATCAAAGTTTGTTAACCAATTTCCGACATGCTGTGCAAGCTTATGCCCAAGCTGATGTCGATAGTCTTGAACCTATCTTTGTCTATCATAAAATGAAAGATAGCTTTGACATAAAAAATTTAGCTTCCTTTTCCAAAGTTGCTAAAGACATAGAAAAGAATTTGCTAGAAAAAACACCTGGGAACAGTGATACGCCAAGCATTCAAAGATTAAAAGGTGAAATTAGAGAAACGGAAGCAGATAGACTCTGGGCGTTAAATCAAGTATCTCCAGATCATATTCATCATATGCGATCTAAATTCTACACCGGAGCTATCTTTGATCCGTTGCCCAACCTTGCGCAAGATACAAAGCCCATGATGGATTTGCTCCATCAAGTTCAACCGGAGCTTGTCACCGTTGCCTTAGATCCTGAAGGAACTGGACCTGATACCCATTACAAAGTCCTACAAGTCGTTGCCCAGTCTCTCATTCACAGTCCGGATTTATCCCCGACTGTTTGGGGATATCGAAATGTATGGCATCGCTTTGATTATTCTGATGCTAATTTATTTTACCCTGTTCAATACAAAGAGCTTCATGGGCAACACGAAGCTTTTATGCAGGCTTTTTCAACCCAAAAGACAGCAGCTTTTCCATCCCATCAGCACGATGGCCCATTTTCTGAAATTTCAGTTAAACTCCAAGCTAAACAGCTTCAAGAGCTCCGCACCTTATTAGGAGATGATTATTTTGACCATCATGCTAATGCTTTACTTAGAAATGCTTCTGGATTTGTTCTTATTAAACAAATGCCTAAACAAGACTTCATCGTTTATGCTGATGATCTAAAGAAAAAAACGCAGCTCCAAGTTAATTTAGCTTAACTCCCTATTCTGCTTTAAAAGCCTAGCATGCAGCCCTTGGGTGCTAGGCATTATCTTTCGCCAAAGTGGTTGCTGGTTTATAATGCCTATAAATTTAACGCTGACAAAGGTAGTTACATGTCAAAATCATCAGAGTGGTTCCAAAGAGCTCAAAAAAGCATACCCGGTGGCGTCAACTCCCCTGTAAGGGCATTTAAGTCCGTTGGTGGATCACCTTTATTTTTTGAACGAGGTGATGGCGCTTATATCACGGATGCTGATGGCCAATCCTATATTGATTACGTTTGCTCGTGGGGACCGCTTATTCTAGGGCATAACCACCCAGCTGTGTTGAGTGCTGTTCAAGAAACAATTGGCAAGGGCTTAAGTTTCGGCGCACCAACCTTTGCAGAAATTGAACTTGCAGAAAAAATCATAGAGCTCGTCCCTTCCATTGAGCAAGTCCGTATGGTCAGCTCAGGCACAGAGGCGACAATGACAGCCATTCGACTCGCTCGTGGATTTACCAAACGCAATAAAATTCTAAAGTTTCAAGGTTGCTATCATGGACACAGTGATAGCTTGCTAGTCAAAGCTGGCTCCGGCGCTTTAACACTTGGCTGCCCAAGTTCACCTGGCATTCCATCTGATATCACAAAGCATACTTTAAATGTTGATTACAATAACATTGCTCAAGTCACTGAGGCTTTTGCGCAGTATGGCGACGATATCGCCTGCGTCATCCTAGAGCCTGTGGCTGGCAACATGGGATGCGTGCAACCTTCAATAGAATTTTTACATTCGCTTAGGCAGCAATGTAACAACTTTGGCGCGCTTCTAATTTTTGATGAAGTCATGACTGGCTTTCGAGTTAGTTTACAAGGCGCACAAGGGTATTACGACATGGTCCCTGATCTAACAACGCTTGGCAAGATTGTTGGCGGAGGTATGCCTGTTGGCGCGATTGGCGGCAAGCAATCTATCATGAGCCACCTAGCCCCTTCTGGTGACGTCTATCAAGCTGGCACGCTCTCTGGTAACCCAGTGGCTATGGCAGCAGGTCTTGCAACGCTTAAAATTTGTGAAAAACATGGCTTTTATGATGTCATAACTAACCAAACAGAAAAATTAGCAACTGGTATCCAAAAAATCGCAAATGATTACCAAATACCATGTGTGGTTAACTGGGTGCCTGGCATGTTCTCACTATTTTTCAGCTCTGAAGCTAAAGTTTCTTCTTTTGATGAAGTGATGACCACCAATGTTAAGACCTTTAATAAATTTTATCACGGTCTCTTATCGCAAGGTGTTTACTTGGGGCCTTCAGCTTTTGAAGCTGCCTTTGTGGGTATTTGCCACACTGATGAGGTGATCCTCGACACCCTTCAAAAAATCGATACTGTTTTTCAAACTTTATAGGACTATGAATCATGGATGATGTACAAATTAAAGCCCTTCAAAACAAGAGCCTCTACCCTCACGAAGTAGCAACTTTTGAAGTGATACAAACTCATATCTCATGGGTTATTTTGACTGGCTCTTTTGCCTATAAAATCAAAAAGCCTGTCAATCTTGGTTTTTGCAATTTTGAAACGTTATCGATGCGTCAACATTTTTGTGACCTTGAAATACAGCTTAATAAACGACTTGCTCCAGATTTATATCTAGACGTCATCCCCATCACAAACTCTGGTGGAAACCTTTGTCTTGACGGCGATGGTGAGGTCATCGATTACGCCATTAAAATGCATCAATTTGATCAAAGCAGGCTTTTATCGAACGTCCACCAAGAAGAAGGCTTATCTAAAGCTCTCATGATATCTCTAGCGCAGCAGGTCGCATCATTTCATAAGCAAGCTGCCGTCGTGCCTGATGACAAAAAATACGGCACGCCTGAGCAAATTTTTGAACCCATGCTTGATAATTTTAAAGTGCTAAATGAGTTAGAGCCGTCTCAAGGGTATGCTAACAAAACGAATGATGTTGCCACATGGGCTAAAGATCAATGCCAACAGCTCAGCAGCATTCTAAAATCTAGAAAAACAAAGCAATTCATTAAGTCAGCTCATGGTGATATGCACCTTGGCAATATTGTTCTCATTCATGGCACACCTGTTATCTTTGATTGCATTGAGTTTAATGATGATTTTAGGTTCCTTGATACAATCAATGATATGGCGTTTTTAGCCATGGATCTAGATGATAAAGGGTATGAAGATTTAAGCCATTTTTTCTGCAACCGATATTTTGAAGCCACCGGTGATTATCAAGGAGCTCTGTTATTAAACTTCTACAAAAGCTATAGAGCTATGGTTCGCGCTAAGGTCATGGGCTTTACAATCGTCGGTACTAATGCCTCAGGCCATGCTAAGAGCAATATGCAAAAAGAACTGCTTCATTTTATTGAAAGAGCTCTTAGTTACCAAGTCAAAGGCCAACCTTCATTGACCATTACTTTTGGACCTTCCGGCTCAGGTAAAAGCCATTATACAGAAGAGCTTTTAATCAAAGACAAGTCTTTTAGACTTCGCTCCGATGTTATCAGAAAACAGCTTGCAGGGTTGGATCCATACAAACATTGCCCAAGCCATCAAAAAGATGAAGTCTACAGTGATGACATGACCCAAAAGGTGTACCAAGTCTTAAGTGACCAAGCCTCTTCTCTTCTAAAAGCAGGATGGCCTGTTATTATCGATGCGACCTGCTTAAAGACATGGCAAAGAAATTTATTTATGAAGCTTAGCCAAACACTAAATATCCCATTCAAAATATTAAAATTTGAGCAAGATGCCCAAATTCTAAAATCTAGGTTACAACGAAGGGACACGATTGATAAAGTATCTGATGCCAATGAGAGTGTCCTAGAAAAGCAACTTAATTGGCTAGAGCCTTTGACCGCAGAAGAGCATCCATTTGTTGATACAATCAGTAGTTAAAATAAACCCCCAAATTGGGTTGCTCAGAACTTAAGGATGACCATCAATTCATAACAAGGAGATGTTATATGAATATATTGAGCAAAGAGCACCATGCCCAAATCGCAGGAGGCACCGGAGGAAGCAATTTAATCGTACCTATTATGTGCTCATTAGGTATCGGTGTTAGTGGGGGGCTACTATCATGGGCTGTAAAAACATCTTATGAAGGAAACACTGAACAATTTAGCTCAATCCACAACTATGTTCTTGAAGGGACTATTGGCGCTCTCATTGCGACACTAGCGACAACAAGCTTTATTATGGCCGCTTAGTTTTTAGAGTGCGCTCGAGAGCCGTAGAAACGCTCAGGAACAAACACCTGAGCTGGCTCTATGAGCATAATGGACTGCTCGTCCATCTTTGCTCGGTAAGCATAAATCTCAACACCGATTTTATGCGCTAATCTTAAGGTTTGACCAAACTGACTATCAAGGTGATCTGCTGGAAAAACTTGATTAATGCCAGTATGCATCACACAATACAGAAAAGCTGCCCTTTCACCGCGCTCTTTTAACATCATGAGCTCTTTTAACTGCTGAGTGGCTCTTAAATTAATCGCATCTGGGAAAAAGCCTCTATGTATTTCATCCCCCATCGTGACGGATTGAACATTCACATATAAATCAGCCTCATCGCTCTCCGGAGTAGTTAATTTAAAATCAAACTTCCCCTCAACATTAGCGACGCAGACTTCTTGCTCAATGGTTTCATAGCCTTGAAACTCTGTGATCATCCCATTTTCAATAGCTTCTAGAACTAATGGGCATTTCAATTGACTATTGACACAAACAAGATAGCCACCATCAACCTCAACGATTTCCCAAGTGTGTGGGTATTTGCGACGCTGATTCTCACTACTCGAGTACCAAATTCTAGAGCCAAGCACATCTAACCCGCGCATTGCCCCCGTGTTAGGGCAATAAATGGTTTCCCTGTCTCTTTTATTCACCGCAATATCAGCCAAGAAACGTTTATATCGTCTTAGTAAAATTGCTTCCGTAAGCGGTTTTGAAAATTCCATACAAACACTCTTCACAAAGGTCTAACTTCATGTCGGCCATTCATCTGTGAAGCTTTAAAAAAGTAAGCTTTAGGCAACTTCCATGAGTTGTGATTACCAAACTGAAGAAATAAACTGCACTCATATACAGCTATATCATCCATAACTTTGAGACAATCGCCATAGCCGCATTTGAAAGTAGAGTGTATATTCAGCTAAAGCTGTTAATTTTTTAAGTAATAATAAAAATAATAATTGGATATGCTCATGTTAGAGTCCTATCCAAAATGCTTACCCCTAGTAGTTCGGGGAAATTTTAGTTTGATATCAGGATCGATATCAAATGCGTTTGTAATCGCCAAGGGAGGACTGAACCATGGCAACACGTACACCTGAAAATAACGAACCTAGTGCCGGAAAAAACTCACCTGCTGAAAATAAAAAAACAGCCTCAACAACTCAACCCATGCTTTCCTATGGCGTCAAACCTTATGAGCCACAAGAAAATGAAGAGTACATGTGCGACAGTCAATCTAAGCATTTTCGCAATCTTCTTCAGCTTTGGAAGAGTGCTCTGCTCCAAGGTGGCGACGAAACTATCTCTGATTTAAAAGACACTGGAGAAACACCTTCTGATATTAGCGATCTCGCCACACAAGAAGAAACCTTTGCTTTAAAGTTACGCACTCGCGACAGAGAGCGTAAGCTTATCAATAAAATCGAAGAGTCTATCGCAAATATTGATAGCAAAGAGTATGGTTTCTGCACAGAATGTGATATTGAAATTGGTATTAGACGTCTTGAAGCTAGACCAACAGCAACTTTGTGTATTGATTGCAAGATGCTTGATGAAGTCAGAGAAAAACAAAGACGCTAACATTGTGGAGTCTTTTATGGATGTTTGCACTGCTATTAAAGAAAGACGCTCAATAAGAGCATTTTTAGACAAAGCTGTTCAACCAGAAATAATAAACTCTATTCTAGAGGTTGCCCGCTGGGCACCCTCTGGAGTTAATCACCAACCATGGCACGTCTGCGTCCTTGGACAAAATTCCCGCCGAAAACTAGGTGAGAGAATTATAGAGGCTCGCGAATCACACTTAAAAGAAAATCCTGACTACGAGTACTATCCAAAAGTATGGGAAGAGCCCTACAAATCTAGACGTAAAGCCTGCGGGAAGTCCTTATATGGTGCCCTAAACATTCAATACGATGATACTGAAAAGCGAAAAGAACAATGGTATAAAAATTACCATTTTTTTGGTGCCCCAGTGGGCATGATCATTTACTTAGATTCAAAACTATCCACCGGATCGTGGTTAGATCTTGGCAGCTTTTTGCAGAGTCTCATGGTGTCAGCTAGAGGATTTGGCCTTGAGACCTGCGCACAAGCCTCACTGGCTGAATATCCAGATATTGTACGCGAGACTCTAGACTTACCTGATAATTTTGCCATAGCATGTGGGTTATCTCTTGGCTTTGCCGATTGGGACCATCCTGTCAATAATTACAGAGTACCTCGTGAAGACTTATCAGAATTTGTTAAATGGCTTGATTAAATCTAATTTGTTTGAAAACAAACTTGATTCAAATGCTGCGTTAGCGTTAAAATGGGACCTAAGAAGAAAATCTCCATATAACTGGAGGTTTATTCAGAAGGTAGGTCTCATGTCCAACAACCAAAAATTTATAATTTTCTATAGCTGCTTAATTCTTTGCCTCATAGGCTTATTGATGGCCGTAAAAGCTGTGCCAGCAGCAGAAGTGACCCTTGATCGCTTCTGGGGAGTCTATGTTATAAGTCAATGCTGGGCATTAATGATGGCAGGAGTAGGACTCATGCTGCCTATAAGCCTCATGGCTTTTGGATTAGGTTGGCTACAGCTCTATTTACTCGCTACAGGGCAAATTGAGCCACACCTCACGTCTGAAGGACTAGGGCCAGCTTTAAGATCTATCTTTGGAAGCTTTATTAATCCAAATTAAGAAACATGGTTGCAGCAAGTTACTCCCTGATGCAACCATCAAATTTCTTTAATCTGTATTTTGAACTTTATCATACGACATAGTTGAAAAATCTGAAGCAATATTATCTAGATTACTTTCTGGCTCAGATTTTTGGAAAGCTTTAACCCACCTATCCTGGATAGATTGCCAAGCTTCACTATTCTGCTTCGTTTTATCTAACATCATAGTCAAAGGATCATTGTTCACAATTTCGCTAGCACCATTGGTCATGCCATCTTTCAACAGTCCTTGTTGCTCAGAAAAGAAAGCCATCGCTTGCTCAAGAGTACTACTAGCGACATCTTGCATTTCACTTCCGTAAAAACGAATAAAATTCTGCAAGACTTCTGTTGTAAATATTGGTGGGCCATTTTCCTCTTGCTCAACAATAATTTGAAGCAAGGTGTTGTGGGTAATGTCATTTTTACTTCTAGCATCAATCACTTGAAGAGACACGCTATCAAGAACCAATCGCTTCACATCTTCAAGAGTAATATAACTACTAATGGCTGTATCATACAATCGTCTATTTGGATATTTTTTAATAATCCGTATTTCACTCATAAATAATCCTCTTGAAGCCCAGTTAGTACATTTTAAGATTACTTAAAACAATAATCTTCATATGACAAATAATTTAAGAAGCCTAAACACCAGCTTCTTGAGAAAAAATAAAGTCCATCAGCTTTTTAAACCGTGCAAAACTTGTTTCGTTTAAAAAACACTTAGTAATTTATTTAACCCAATATACAACCTAAACTTGAGTTAAAACACTGTTGCAAAGATTAGCAGATTTTAAAACCATACTCTATGTTGACTTTAGCAAGAATCACTCACTTACGAAGACTCCTGCATCATTTTTCTTTCAGAAATTAAATTTTCAACAACATATTGATCTGCCAAGGTTGATAAATCACCCAGTTCATTAAATTCTCCCTGAGCTATCAGCCTTAAGACTCGGCGCATAATTTTACCAGAGCGAGTTTTTGGAAGAGCTGGCGCCCATTGTATACGCTTGGGCAAGGCTATTTTTCCAATCACCTTCACAACTAAGCTATTCAAATCATCTTTCAGACCATCATTAAAGCAAACTTTATCGTTTAAAGTCACGAATGCGAAAATGGCCTGTCCCTTTATCGGATCAGGCACGCCAACCACAGCAGCCTCTGCTACATCCTTGTGTAGTACCAGGGCACTTTCTATCTCTGCTGTACCTAAACGGTGGCCAGAGACATTTATGACGTCATCTATGCGCCCTGTTATCCAATACTCTCCAAACTCATCTTGATAAGCTCCATCACCTGTCGTGTATCGACCTTCGACTTGGGAAAAATATTGCTTCACAAAACGAGCATGATCGTTATAAATCGTTCGCATCATACCTGGCCATGATTCAGAAAGAACTAATCGCCCTTTTACGTTGCTCTTAACCTGAAAACCTTGCTCATCTATGATCTGAGGACACACCCCAAAAAAAGGGAGTCCTGCTGAACCAGGTTGCTGTTTTGAAATATTGATCAACGGGGCCAACATGATCCCACCGGTTTCTGTTTGCCACCAAGTGTCGACGACTGGCAAACATCCGTTACCTACGATGTCATGATACCACCGCCATGCTTCAGGATTAATTGGCTCTCCAACTGTCCCTAAAACTCTTAAACTCTTTCTTGATGTGGAAGTAACATACTGGTCACCATTTGCCATCAGTGCCCTAATGGCTGTTGGTGCTGTATAAAAAATGTTAACTGAATGTTTATCAATAATTTCCCAACATCTAGAGGGGGTTGGAAAATTGGGAACTCCTTCAAACATAAGGTTAGTTGCTCCCATAGCAAATGGACCATAAACAAAATAAGTGTGACCTGTTACCCAGCCAACATCAGCAGTACACCAAAAAATATCACCTGGTTTATAATCAAAAACATATCGGAATGTCATCGCGGCATAAGTAATATACCCACCTTGTGTATGAAGGATCCCTTTTGGTTTTCCAGTTGATCCTGATGTATATAAAATAAAAAGAGGATCTTCAGAGTTCATTATTTCAGGCTCACAAAATACTGACTGATTTTTACAAAGATCATCTAGCCAGTGATCTCTGATTGGCACCATCGCTATTTTTTCTTTAGTATTTTTGACAACCAAAACAGACACTGTCCAATCGAGATCGTTTAACGCTTCATCAACTTGCTCTTTCAACCCTATGTGCTTACCACCTCGGCGCGAACCGTCTGCTGTAATAACAATTTTTGCTTTCACATCTATCAAGCGATCTTGCAATGACTTCGAAGAAAACCCTGCAAAAACAACTGTATGAACAGCGCCAATTCTAGCGCAAGCAAGCATGCTAATCGCTGCCTCAGGGATCATTGGCAAGTACAAACAAACTCTATCTCCCTTTTGCACGCCTTGCTGTTTTAAAGCATTGGCAACTTGGCAAACTCGATCATGTAATTGTTGGTAGGTAATCACCTCATTTTTTTCAAGAGGATTATCTGGCTCCCAAATAATGGCTGGTTTATCTGCATGTGTTTTTAAATGTCTATCTACACAGTTATAACAAACATTTAGTTGGGCTTCTTTAAACCACGCAATAAAACCTTTATTTAAATCTTGATCACACAAAGTTAACCAATCTTTTTCCCAAGAAATAAACTCTTTCGCTTTTTCTTCCCAAAACTTTGTTGGATTACTCAAAGATTGTTGGTACCACTTATTATATTTTTCTACAGTTAAATTTTCCCAAACACTGGTATCAAATACCGTTTTACTATCATTCATATCCTAAATTTCCCTACTGTAAATTTTATATTTTGACCTCAGAGCAAATCCGCGGTACATTGCACAAGAAAATAAATTATAATCTTATGCATCTGGGCAGTTGGTAAACCCACAATGTGAAGAAATTTAAAAATATTTTTAAAAATTTTTACAGGGTCGTCAACATAACGGATGCCATGTTGTTAGTAACTTAACCTTAGAGGGATTTATTATGCGTAATATAAACAACGTAGAAGTAGCAGCTGTTTCTGGTGGCTTAAATGCAAGCGAAGCTTCTAGTTTAGCTGGAGCATTTATGTTCAAAGACGTGTTTGCTTTTAATTATTCTGTTGCTGGTTATGACCTAGGAGCTGCTTTAGCAACCGCCGGTGGTGTTGTTGTTGGCTCTGTTGTTGGTCGCTTTGTAGAGCATGTTGTATCAACTCATGTCTACCCAGTTACTGATTCTGTGAATGTATAAAATTCATTAGAATAAAAAAGCCTCGCATGCGAGGCTTTTTTTCATCTATTTTTTAAATCAATAAGTTTGATAGCTTTTAATTTTATCCATAATACTTCTAGTCGAAGCACACGTTTCTAAAACTGTTTCAGAATTTAAGCCTTCAAAGATTTCATTCGCTAAAGTCTTTCCTAACTCAACGCCAGGCTGATCAAAACTATTAATTTGCCAAACAACACCTTGAACGTAAACTTTATGCTCGTAGAGTGCGATAAGCATACCAAGTGTTTTTGGTGTGAGAGATTCCATCACAAGGCAAGTACTTGGTTTATTTCCAGGTATTGATTTATAAGTCTCTTTATCCTGTAACCCAACTTTCAATGCCTTTGTTTGAGCAACCCCATGAGCCAACAGTAATTGATGCTGCGCTCTACTTTTTGAACCAGACTCAGCAATTAATATAAAATCAGTTGGAACAATATGAGTGCCCTGATGAATTAATTGATAAAAGGCATGCTGACCATTTGTGCCAGCTTGTCCCCAGACCACAGGCCCTGTCGTCCACGATACACTTTCGCCATTAACTTGCACTTGCTTGCCATTACTTTCCATATCTAGCTGCTGAAGATAGTCAGGGAAGTGCTTTAAACGATAGCTATAAGGCAAAATAGCTTGAGTAGGGTAGTTTAAAAAATTATGATGCCAAATACCTACCAATGCCATCAAAACAGGCATATTTCTTAGAAACGGGGCTTGAGAAAAATGCTCATCCATCTCGTAGCCCCCTCTTAAAAA
This sequence comes from uncultured Francisellaceae bacterium, assembly GCA_964351745.1. Lineage (GTDB taxonomy): Bacteria > Pseudomonadota > Gammaproteobacteria > Berkiellales > Berkiellaceae > CAYNJF01. The sequence continues at coordinate 2,951 of CAYGPI010000036.1, read as the reverse complement.
CTCCTTGAAATTTGTCATACCAATTTTGATGGCTGCTGGAAGAGCAATACTTGACCATATTGAATATCTTCCGCCAACCCAATCCCACAAAGGTAAGATATTGGTTGAAGGCACACCCCAGGCTATGGCTTTAGCTGAATTAGAAGTGATGGCTAAAAAATGTTTATCAATATCATGTTTTATTTTTGTACCTAGCCAAGTTTTTGCCAAGGCTCCATTCACCAATGTTTCTTGGGTTGAGAAAGATTTGGAAGCTAAAACAATTAGAGTCGTTTCTGGACAACAGCGCTCTAAATACTCTTCGATTTCTTCTGGATCAATATTAGCTACAAAATGAATGTTCACTCCACTTTGATGATATGATTTCAGAGCATCAACTAATAATCTAGGCCCCAAATCAGAACCACCAATCCCTATGTGAATGACATCTTTAATGATCTTGCCGGTCGCACCTACATAACCCGCTTGAATCTTATCAACCCACTGCTCCATCAAGTCAAAACCAGCTTCAATATCTTGCAAAATGGACGATGGGAGTTCATTCTTTTTACCTGAAACCGCTTGCCTCAAGGCAGTATGCCAAGCAGCCCTTTGCTCTGAAGTATTAACTGATTGTCCCGTTAAAAGATTTTTAATCGCCAATGATAACTGGCTAGCCTCACAAAGCTCATTGAGCGCCTCTAAAACCTTAGGCGTCAAAGTGTTTTTAGAATAATCTAAAAAAAAAGCCTGCTCTGTCAGACTCATCGTTTGAGCTCTTGTTGGGTCGAGAGAGAATAACTCTCTCATATCTATGTTTTGTTGAACCTTTGCAAGACCCTCTAGAGTCTGCCAAGATTTCTTTCGCTGTTGTTGTAATGATACATCGTTGGATGCCATTGTTATCATGCAAGATCCTTTTCTACGACTATTAAAGATGTTGGCTGCTTTTTAATTAAAGATTGAATGGCGACACCATCTGGCAGTATCAAATCCGGGTTTAAAACAAATAAAGGCCACAAAACGAAATCTCGATGTTTCATTTGTGGGTGGGGCAACTCAAGTCTCTCATGATGCATGATCTGATTCCCATAAAGGATCAAATCGAGATCAATATTTCTTGGGCCATTTTTAAAGGCTCGCACACGACCCATGTCAAGCTCGATGGCCAACAAACAGTCTAATAAGGCTAAAGGATCTAAGGTGGTTTCAACAAGGCAAGCCGCATTGATAAAAACTGGTTGCTCAATGAACCCAATCGGTGGATTTTGATAACAAGGGGTTTGCTTGATCACCTTGATCTGAGCATGAAGATGAAGAGCTTTGACTGCCCGCTCAATTTGTAAAAGCGGGAAATCAATATTACTACCTAATGCTATGTACGCTTGGTGCCTCATGCATACTACTCCACAGCCTCTTCGTCAGAGCTTTTAGGCTTTCTCTTTTTTTTGGCTTTTGACTTAGATTTATGATTTTCTAAAGCTTTGGCCATTTGTCTCTGAGTATTTTCATCGCTCTCAACAAAAGACTCCCACCACTTTGCGCAATCAACCTGCTCACCAACCATGCCTCTAAAAAGTAGAAAATCATATGAAGCCCTAAAACGTTGCTCAAAAAGTAATTTTTCTACTCGGCGAGCTTGCTTTCGCTCAAGCCTAATTTGCATGAGCCAAATCTCTTTAACGACCAACGTGTGGCGACGTGGCAAAGTGACTGTTTTGCGTTGTTCGCTCAAAACAAATTCAGCCATTTGTTTCATATCAGGGAAAACGCCAGCACTATGCTGCTTCGTTTTCAATTTTTCCATAGCATCTCGCAGTGGATACCAAAGAAAAGCTGCAAAAATAAAAGCTGGATTAACTGGTTTACCAATTTTAAAGCGCGCATCTGTGCTTTGTAACACCGTCAAAATGAATTCATCTGCTAGTTTTGGATTAGATACGTGCTCAAGCATTGGGAACAAATGATAAAAAAGCTTTAAGGCCTTAAGTGAGTGATACACTTTAACGGCAGCTCCTGAATGGAAGAGCTTCAGTGTTTCCTCATACAGCCTAGCTGTCGGAACATGACTTAATAAGGGACCATGCTCAATCATAGCTGGCGGCAAAGCTGAGTCTAAGTTCAAATCTAGTTTTGATGATAAACGAACAGCCCGTAGTATACGCACAGGATCTTCCACAAAACGTTGGCTTGGTTCGCCTATCATTTTTAGTGTCTTATTTTTTAAGTCTTCAAGACCACCACAATAATCGACTAAACTAAAATCTTTGATATTGTAATACAGAGCATTTAGAGTGAAATCTCTGCGCCAAACATCTTCTTCAATCGTTCCATAAACGTTATCTCGAAGTATCATGCCTTGATCACTGGTCACTGTATTAGCGCTGACTGTTGCCTTTCCTCTAAAAGTGGCAACTTCTATAATATCTCTTCCATAAAAAATATGAGCAAGCCTAAAACGACGACCAATCAATCGACAATTACTAAAGATGCCTTTGATTTCTTCTGGACTTGCATTAGTCACAATATCAAAATCTTTGGGGTGGAACCCAAGTAAAATATCACGCACTCCACCGCCAACTAAATAACCACAAAATCCATGTTTTTTTAGCCTATAAAGTACCTTCAGCGCATTTTCACTGATTTCTTTACGAGAAAGACTGTGCTCACTACGGGGAATGACATGCCGTTGAAACGACTCATCTGCCCCTTTCTCAGGCCATTGGCCACCCTCGACTTTTGGCGAGATCCATTTTTTAAATAACCGTTTTAGCATCATGTCTTGCTAATTAAACTCATATTCTTAATATTAATAATCAAACCTTTCATCTCATACATCCAGAAAAAAAGATCGCTCTTTAGGTGAGTATCATACCTATTGAAGCCCCCCTTTACCAGCAACTCAGCGCCAATCAGAACGGTAGTTAACTTAATTTTGAGCGAGCGTGTTCATATCGCTAAAAGCTTAAGTA
>CAYGPI010000035.1:0-25355 GCA_964351745.1 uncultured Francisellaceae bacterium | reverse complement strand
GCATCAAGTAGACTTAAGGTTCATCGTGCTCAAGCCAAGCATGGTTATTGCTGGCAAACAATGCCCTAACCAGGACACTGTTGAAAAGGTCGCAGAAAAAACTTTAGAAGTCTTCAAGCGCCAAGTACCTGGCCAAGTACCAACGATTAATTTCTTATCTGGCGGCCAAACACCAGAGCAAGCTACTGAGCATCTCAATGCTATGAACACCAAAAAGCAACCTTGGCATCTTAGCTTTTCTTACGGACGAGCCTTACAAGAGCCTTGCCTTGCAGCTTGGCAAGGAAAAAATGACAACGTTGAGAAAGCACAACAAGCCCTGCTTCTTCGAGCTAAACTTAATAGCCAAGCAGCACTAGGTACCTACGCGCCCTCAACCGAAAACGCTTAAGTTACCAAGAAGGAACTTTGACTCATGACGCCTACGATTTTAAACTCTGACGGCGTCTTTCCGACCAAAGAAGTTTTTCAAAAAGCAAGAATGTTAGCTAATGCACGAGCTAACCCTCAGCAGACTAGAAAGCTTGAACAAAAGAAAACCAAATTAAGTCATTCTTTTTTACTTATCCATGACCATTTATATGCCATTGCCAAGCAAACCAAAGATGCGCCCGATGCTTATCTTGTTGGCGAAGGCGGCATCAATTTTGTCACTTATTGTCAACGGGAAGATGGGCATGTCTTTGTTTTAAAATCTATGAAAAAAAGCTCTTTAGATTTTAAAGAAAAAATTCTTCAATCTGAGAACGTACTAAAAAGAATCAATCGTCTCAAAGATCAAGCTATCTTGGAAAATCGGGTTTATAAAATTTTGGACTATGTTAAAGGCCAAGACTTAAATAAAGCCATGCATAGCAATCAACTCGAACCTTCTATCACTCTCGACCACTTGTTCCTAAAATTAGCTTGGTCGCTTAAAGCGCTTCACGACAAAGATATCATTCATGCTGATCTTAAAACTGACAATATTATCTTCCACCCTAAAAAAGTAACCTGCATTGATTTTGATGGCTCAGTGATTTTACCTAAATCTCAAGAAACCTTTAAGCCGACACGCTGGATCTTTAATAAGAAATATGCCGCACCAGAAGTGATCCAGAAAAAATTTCTACATAAAAAATCAGATATTTTTGGCTTAGGTAAAATTTTTCATACGGTGCTATCACATTATAAGAAATCAGAAAAAGGATCGCATTTAAAATCAAACATAGCCATGCTTATCATGGGATCCCCACCTTCAGATCCCTATCCTGAGCTTATCAAAAAAATGCTATCAAAAAATTATAAAGATAGACCAACAATTGACGATATGATGATTGTGTTACAAGCTCATGGAGATTTGAAAAAAGACTTACAGTACAAGCATGCCCTAAAGTTTTCAGGAGTCATTTTTTGCTTTGCTTTGCTGGCATCAACCTTGTTATCCTCAACTGCCATGCTGCTTCTTTCTACACCACTTTTGCTAAGCAGTCTAGGCTACCTAAGGCAAAAAATCATACGCAGCACTTATGAAAATATGCGTTTAAGCACAAAGAAAGATAATTTGACAGAGTTTGATAATCTTCTAGAGCTCTCAGAGTCCCAAAGATCTAATCTGAAAGTCGGCTACCAAGCTGCTTCATCTCTTAAAAATCAAGCGCTCACCTGGCTCTATCCAGGAAGTTACCATAAAGCTTATTATGTAGGATTGCGAATGCATGATTTAGCGCCACAAATTGATTTCAAACAACTCATGGCGCCAAGGCTTAAAAAGGCTTAATCACGAATTTCGTAATAAGTGACTTCTAAATCTGTTGGAAAAAAGATTGAGAAAGGTACAGAGATAATTGCACCCGCAAAACCTCCAACACCGGTGCCACAAACAGCGCCCAGAGCGATAGCCGTTGGTGCTTGATTCTGAATGAAAGCAGAGACTGCGCCAGAAAATAAGCCTATGCAGGAGCCAAAGGCAAAACCACGACCAATCACTTGATCATAAGTCAAACCACCTGAAACTCTTTGAACATCAACAGCATTTAAATTTTTCATACTTTACTCTCTTAACAACATCGATGCGCAGATTCTATACCAACCTGCGCCCCAGTCAAGCAAGTAAATTAACTTACGTATCTTTTACTCATTTTTTGGATGCAATAACCTCGATTGTCGTGACTTTTTGCATACCTCTTGGCAATTTATGGCCACGACGCCCTCTTTCGCCAAGGTAGTTATCTAAATCATGAGGCGTAAGGTTAAGCTTACGTTTGCCCGCCTTAATCAAAAGACTATCCTTCGCTGCTAAAAGTCGATAACCGACAACAAATTCTTCACCACTAGCAACTCTATCCGTTGGAATACTGATAAGCTTATTACCCTTGCCTTTAGTAAGCTCTGGAATATCCTTTAAATCAAACAACAACAAGCGGCCTTCGTTACTCAACAAGGCAATGAGTTTATGTCTTTTTTCAAGAACCTCAATAGGCAAAGGCTGCGATCCTGCTTGGCATTTAAGAACGGCTTTCCCAGCTTTATTTTTAGTGTGCAACTCTGCCAAGGTTGTAATAAACCCGTATCCAGCACTTGAGACCATCATGATTTTCTGGAGACTATCACCCATGAGCATAGATACGAATGTCGCGCCAGAAGGTGCTTTTAGTTGCGTGGTTAATGGCTCCCCAAAACCTCTCACAGAAGGCATCGTATGAACCGCCACGGCATAACTTCTACCCGTTGAGTCTAAGATGAGAGCTTGTTCATTCGTTTTACCTAAAGCTTGAACTAAAAATCCATCACCAGCTTTATAGCTTAAATCAGCGCCAACAACTTCGTGCCCTTTAGCTTGTCTCACCCATCCCTTTTGAGATAAAACAACAGTAACAGGTAAGCTTGGTAAGCGCTCTTCAGCTTTGATAGCTTTTGCTTCCTCTCTTTGTTTAAGAGGCGATCGCCTTTTATCTCCAAAGCTTTTGGCATCTGCTTCTAGCTCATTTTTGACCAAGGTCTTAAGCCTAGCATTTGAACTTAATGTTTTTTCTAGTTTGTCGCGCTCTTGAGCTAATTCAGCTTGCTCTCCTGTGATTTTCATTTCTTCAAGTTTCGCTAAGTGTCTTAATTTTAAATCTAAAATAGCTTCTGCTTGTATGTCACTAAGCTTAAATTTTGCCATGAGGATAGGCTTTGGCTTATCTTCATGGCGAATAATTTCAATGACTTCGTCGATATTGAGAAAGGCGATCAATAGCGCATCTAAAATATGTAACCGAGCTAGAACCTTCTCAAGACGATATTCTAAGCGCCGTCTCACAGTTTGAGCTCTAAACACCAACCATTCATTTAAAAAAGTCAGCAATGGTTTGATTTGAGGGCGACCATCTAAGCCAATCACATTCATATTCACTCGGTATGAGCGCTCTAGATCAGTGGTGGCATATAAATGAGAGAGCAATTGATCTTTATCAACTTTGTTGGAGCGAGGAATAATGACCAAGCGTGTCGGATTCTCATGATCAGATTCATCACGTAAATCAACCACATCAGGTAATTTCTTAGCCTGCATTTGACTCGCTATCTGCTCTAAGACTTTAGCGCCACTCACTTGATGAGGTAACGCTGTAATGATAATGTCCCCTTGCTCAACGATAGAGACTGCTCGCATTTTAAGAGAGCCTCCCCCAGTTTCATAAATTCTTTTAATATCAGCTTTAGAAGTAATAATTTCAGCCGACGTTGGGTAGTCAGGTCCTGGAATAATTTTCGTAATGTCGCTTAATGTAGCTTTAGGATTATCTAAAAGATGAATACAAGCTTTTGTCACTTCGTTTAAGTTATGAGGCGGTACATCTGTTGCCATACCAACAGCAATACCCGTCACGCCATTAAGCAGTAAAGTTGGCAACCTTGCAGGCAGTATTTTAGGTTCATCTAAAGTGCCATCAAAATTAGGCACCCAATCCACAGTCCCTTGCCCCAACTCGGCTAAATGCACTTGAGCAAATTTAGCAAGTCGAGCTTCTGTATATCTCATCGCCGCGAATGATTTTGGATCATCCATCGAGCCCCAGTTCCCTTGACCATCGACCAGAGGATAACGGTAAGAGAAAGGTTGCGCGAGTAGGACCATAGCTTCATAACAAGCTGAATCACCATGAGGGTGATACTTACCAAGCACATCACCAATGGTTCTTGCAGATTTTTTATGCTTTGAGCTATTGCTTAAACCTAACTCTGACATCGCATAAATAATACGTCTTTGAACTGGCTTTAAACCATCACCAAGGTGAGGTAGCGCTCTATCCATGATGACATACATAGAGTAATTTAAGTAAGCAAGCTCCGCAAATTCGCTAATGGGACGCTGCTCAATGCCCTCAATGGGCACAATGTTTGATTTTGCCATAACTGCCTCTAATTATAATTCGATGAGATCGCCCTTGGATTCAAGCCAAGTTCGACGATCTGAAGAGCGTTTTTTTGCTAACAATAAATCAAGCATGCCGTCAGCTTTATTGTCTTCACCTAAAGTTAATTGCAATAATCGTCTTGTATCATACGCCATGGTTGTTTCCCTCAACTGCAATGGGTTCATTTCACCCAATCCTTTAAAGCGCTGCACATTAACTTTACCTTTTTTCTTTTCAGCTTTAATACGATCTAAAGTCCCTTCTTTTTCATCCTCATCAAGAGCATAATAAACATCCTTGCCAATATCGATCCTATATAAAGGTGGCATAGCGACATAAACATGACCGGCATCAACCAGCGATCTAAAATGTTTTAAGAATAAAGCGCATAGCAAGGTTGCAATATGAAGTCCGTCAGAGTCCGCATCAGCAAGAATACAAATTTTGCCATACCGTAGTTTTGATAAGTCATCTGAGTTTGGATCCAATCCTATCGCTAAAGCAATATCATGCACTTCTTGAGATGCTAAAACATTGATGGGATCAACTTCCCATGTATTTAAGATTTTGCCTCGCAAAGGCATCACTGCTTGATGCTCTCTATCGCGAGCTTGTTTCGCCGAGCCTCCAGCAGAATCCCCTTCCACCAAAAATAACTCGCCACGCATTGGATCAGCACATGAGCAGTCCGCCAATTTTCCTGGCAACTGAGGCCCCTGTGTAATCTTTTTACGAGCTACTTTTTTTCCTTTACGTAATCGGCTCTGTGCATTAGCAATCACCATGTGAGCGAGCTCTTCGCCTTCTTTGGTATGCTGATGCAGCCATAAACTAAAAGCATCTTTCACAACACCACCAATGAATGCTGCAGATTGCCTTGAAGATAAACGCTCTTTGGTTTGGCCGGAGAATTGAGGATCTTGCATTTTTAATGACAAAACATAACTACAACTATCCCAAATATCTTCAGCAGCTAGCTTGACACCTTTCGGTAATAAATTACGCTTATCACAAAAGTCTCGCATCGCGTCCGATAAACCTGTGCGCAAACCATTCACATGGGTCCCGCCCTGGAAAGTTGGGATGAGGTTAACATAACTTTCAGTCACCATTTCGGAGCTATTGTTAACCCAAAAAAGCGCCCAATGCACCTCTTCGATATCACCTTTAAAGTCACCAACAAAAGGCTTCTCTGGCAGTTTTTCTAGCCCCTCGCCTGATTCCATTAAATAATCAGTTAAACCATCTTCATAGCACCATGTCTTTGTTTCGTCTTGCCCTTCTATATTAAGATGAATAGCAAGCCCTGAGCACAAAATAGCCTTAGCGCGCAAAAGATGCTCCAATTTGCTCATCGCAAATTTTGGACTATCGAAATATTTAGGATCTGGCCAAAACCGAATACAGGTACCTGTCTGGCGCTTTGGAACCTCTCCATGCGCTTTCAAATTGCTTTTTTTAAAGCCATCAGCAAAGCTCATGCTATGAATTTTTCCGTCACGCTTAATGGTGACCTCTAACTTTTTAGACAGCGCGTTAACGACTGAAACGCCAACCCCATGAAGTCCGCCTGAAAAATTATAACTTTTGTTTGAAAATTTGGCGCCCGCGTGCAGGCGCGTTAAGATGAGCTCAACGCCAGGGACTTTCTCTTTCGCATGCTTGTCAACAGGCATGCCCCTACCGTTATCTGAGACTTCACATGAGCCATCTTTATAAACCATGACATGAATTTCATTGGCATGACCGGCAAGCGCCTCATCAACACTGTTATCTATGATTTCCATCGCAAGATGATTTGGCCTAGTTGTGTCAGTGTACATACCAGGTCGTTTTCTAACGGGCTCTAAGCCAGTTAGCACTTCAATAGCTTCTGCCGTGTAGTTTTGTTGTTTTGCCATAGGTGTATTATCTTAGTTAAAAAATTTCATACTTAATAACAGTGAATACTAACCTAAGAAAGCTTAGCAAGTAAGGCTTAAAGATAACCATTCAAGGAGTAATTGATGAATTTGTTTTTTTTCATCTAGATAACTAATGGTGGGGCTTGTGTAACATCGATTACGCAGGTTGTGAACATGACCGTTAGAAATAAAACTTATAACCTCAGCAATATTCATGTCATGACAAAGATTCAATTGAAATTCCATATCTTGCAGCCATTTGGAGCCTGCTGCCCATCTGTATTTTATAAAGACGACATCAGTGTATTTATGCTGCTCTTGAACTGAAATCTCTAAATAAGAAGAAATACCAGCTTTCCAACTAAATTTTTCACCGTTAGCATATGAGGGCGGCAATAGGCGAACTATTTTTTGATGAATAGTTGTGCAGCACGCCAAATATTCTGTCAAATTTGGCAGGTACTTTTTTCTTAATTGATCGGCACCATTCATGGGGATTCATTCATTATCGATACGTGCTTTAAAGATAGCCTAGCCCCTGCAAATGAGCGCGGTTCATTTTTAACCAAAGCAAAGCGATTAAAGTAGATGAGCTAGTTAACATGCCCTTGGTCAAGTCACGCTCCACATCAATGTACTTAAGCACATGAACTTTAATATCCTCATGCTCATTAGAAACACCATGCACTCCGCCTACACCAACAGAGTCTATAATCCCACAGAAAATAGATAATCTTTCTGACAGTCCACCGGGTGAAGAGTAGTAATCATGAGCATGAATAAGTTTTTCAACGACAACATTTGCTTCTTCCTTTGCTTCTCTTATCACCGCGTCCTCAAGCGTCTCTCCATCATCCACATAACCAGCAACGACTTCCAACAGCCAGTTTTCAGCTCCGGCCTCCCCTAAAGGACCCACTCTAAATTGCTCAACCAAGACTAAGTTATCTTGCTTTGGATCATATAAAATAACCCCCACAGCCCGAGGTAACTTAATTTGCTCACGATCTATCCAAGCACTCCATTGCCCAGAAAATTTTTTATAACGTAATTGATGTGTGAAAACTTTAAAGTGTCCTTCATGGCAAAATGTGCTGGACTTGATCTCAACATCATTTGATTGCCAATGAGGGGACCATTTTTTTTCTTGAGTCATGTTTTAATCTTTCTTTTATTTTGTCAGTTTAAAAACTTTAAGCTGAGGACTTTTGAATCTATTCTTTATAGATTAGAATACCCTATAGATTAGCGTACTCTATAATAATTAGAATGCTCTATGAGTTTAAGTACGCTGCAAAAAACCTTCAATTCTGATAGGAAGCGAATAAATGACTATTGTTAAAGTAATAAATCACCATGGATAATATGCAGCAAGCCCGCTTCAATATGATTCACCAGCAAATAAAGCCATATGATGTCTCCTGTCATCGGATTTTAGAACTCATGAGCGAAACACCAAGACAAGATTTTGTCCCCAAGACTTTTGAGTCCATGGCCTATGCGGATATTAGCGTTCCCCTTGGCGAAGGTCACATGATGCTTCAGCCAAAAATCGTCGCTCGAGCTCTACAAGCCCTAAACATTCAACCCGATGAAACTGTTTTAGAAATAGGCACTGGTACTGGCTATGTCACCTATTTACTTTCTCAAATAGCGAAACATGTCTACTCTGTTGACATCAACCAACATATGTTTGAGTTAGCACAAAGCAATTTACAGAATAAAGCAACAAACATAACCTTAAAGCATCTCGATGGCATCGGTGGCTGGGAGCAACACGCTCCGTATTCAACCATGTTTATTGCTGGCAGTTTCCCTGTAGAGCTTCCGGCTGCTTTAGTGGCTCAAATGGCTATCCATGGTCGATGCTTTGCTATCATTGGCAAAGGACCAGCTATGAAAGCTTGTCTCTTTACCAAAACGAGTGCCGGCTTAAGCACCGAGGTGATGTTTGAAACAGAAGCACCAGCTTTATTGAATGCCCTAGCCCCCCCAAATTTCATTTTTTAATAGTAGAAAATTTATGAGAAAAATTGCAATCCTTCTTTTATCCTTAGCTCAGAGCCAAGTGTTTGCTGAAAATATCGGGCAAGTTTTTAACTTGGCGGTTGATAATGATTCAACGCTACGAGCCCAAGAGCATGCTTTCAAAGCTGGCAAACAAGCACTACCACAAGCGATAGCCCAATTTCTGCCGCAATTGAATGCGAGTGTATCGACCACAGGCGTTCACTCTGGTATCCCTGCACAAAATGATTTTAATCAAAAAAATTACAGCTTAAATCTAACGCAGCCTATCTATCGACCGGATCTATGGGCGAATCTTGAGCAATCACGCCATATAGAAAAGCAAGCTTATACCACCTACCTATTTTCTATCCAAGACTTAATCATTCGAGTTGCTGAGCAATACTTTGCGATTTTAGGTGCTCATGATGATCTCACCTTTGCAAAAGCACAACATAAAGCTTTTGCAAGACAACTAGAGCAAACCCAACAGCGTTTTGATGTTGGCCTTATTGCCATCACAGATGTTCATGAAGCTAGAGCTAGGCGTGACAGCGCTATTGCCACTCAAATTGCATCCGAAAATAATCTGGCAGATCAATATGAGCTGCTTAGAGAAATTACGGCGATGCCTATCGAATCCATCGATCACTTAAAAGCAAAAGACCTTGAGCTGCTCCAAAAGCCATCCCCGAATGATCTTGAAACTTGGGTTGATACCGCGCAAGCCAATAATCTTGACATCATCGCGGCTAAAGAAGCCACCTTAGTCGCCAAAGCCACCGTGGCCACAAGAGCGACAGGGCACTTGCCAAGTGTCAATGTCACCGCAAGCGTCGCTAGAAACAAAAGCGGGCCTCCTTTTGGAAATCTTGTGCTACAAAGAAATATTAACTTAACTTTGAGCGTTCCTATTTTTGAAGGCGGTGGGGTCACTTATAGAGTCAAAGAAGCTCAATCTAGACACAGCGAAAGTCAAGCTAGACTCGATTTAACACGGAAACAAACCTACAGCCAGACTAGGCAAAAATTTAGAGGTGTTCTCACTCAAATCAGCCAAGTCAAGAGTTTAGCTCAAGCGGTAGTCTCTAATCAAAGTGCGCTAGATGCGACGCAAGCAGCTTATGAAGTTGGTACGAGGACCATTGTTGACGTCCTTGACGCGGAGTCTAATCTTTTACGTGCAAAACGTGATTATGCCAAATCCCGCTACAACTATGTTCTTGAAAGCTTAAGACTCAAACGTGCAGCAGGTACCTTGCAAGCTCAAGATCTATTTGATATTAACACCTTACTAGAAGCTTAATATAGATATTAGGTTACGCCAAAAGGATCATATCTTCACTCAAAAAAATGCCGCCTGGAAAGGCGGCTTAATATCATCATAGACACTAGTTCAATCAATTCTATTCCCAACGAAGCATACATTTATCTAAAGCTATTTTTTCAGGGTTAGTAAGATTTTCTTGAGCAGCGACAAATTTCTCTTTTAACTGCACAGCATAATCAGAGTCACTCATTCCCATTCTCTCGGACAAATCTAACATGGCAGACATTGCATAAGCATTCTGTTTCTCAAGCATCGGATCTAATCCAAAAGTAACACACATTGAATATTCAGCGACGATCTTATTAGACGCTTCTGCGGCGGCCTGTGGATCATCTATGGATAATTCGAATATTCTAACCATTGGCGCAAGGCATTTAGTAAGGGCTTTTTTGACTTCAATGAGAGCTGGCACTTCACATAGCTCATAGCTTTCTCTTAACCATTCACCTTCATCTTTATATCGCTCCAAAAGCTCACTTACAATAATTTTCAACATGGGATTTTTAGTATCTTTAGAAAGGTCTTCATACTGGTTATAGATACAAAGATCATTAAGTTCACAATCAATCATGATTTGCATCAGCTTGCCTGATTCCCTCATAAGTTCTTGTATTTCTTTCATTTCTTCGGTGATGTGCTTGGCAATATCACCCATAGCACTCTCTTCCCCATAAGCATTAAAACTTAAACAAACACCTAGCAATATACCTATGAAATGGCGCATCTTAAACTCCCAACCGTGATTTTCTGATCTTTATCGGCAAACATACTAAGAATGTTTAGCCATTCTGACTGGTTTTATAACTATGATTAAAAGGCATCTATCGTCTATAGCATAGTTACTCAGCGGTCAATGATACTTTGATTAAAAATTATCTTTCATGAAGTAGATCTGCCATGATTTCTTGCGCAGCCCTAACCCCAGACTCTACCGCACCATGCACTGTGCCTAAATATTTGACTGGGGCAGTCGCTTCCCCTGCAAAATATAATGTCTTATCAAGAGGCGTTGCAAGTGCTTTAATATCATCCACGTCATAAGGTTTTAAGTATGAATAAGCGCCTTTAGAAAAAGGATCTTGATTCCAGTCATGATAAGCAATCTTTAGCAATTTTTTAGATAAGTGTTCAATTGAGCAACCTGAAACAAGACTTAAGTCTGACAAGGCCATTTCAATTTTTTCTTCTTTTGATTTTCTAGTCAATTTTTCAGAAGCTTTCCCACCAGCCCAAGCTGTCAAGACGCTTTGACCATTCATTTCTTTGTGTAACCAAAAATTATAATTGAGAGACTCCCCATACAATTCGGAGAAACTTGCCGCTATAGGTTTGTCAGCAAACACTAAATTTAAACGCTCAACCTGACCCATGCTAAATGGTTCCATGGCTCTTTGCTTGGCTTCAGGCAAAGGTGGCTCAAAAGAGATGCCAGCCGTATTTTGCGTTTGATTTAAGATAGAAACAGGAACGGTTAATAAGACTTTAGAGGCATGATAAAGTTGACCTTGAGCACAGCGAACTGTGACTTTGTTATTTGACCAATAAATGGCTTCAATTTTTGTGTTTAATTGAACACTAAGAGAATCCCCTTGGCTCTCAAATATATCTTTAATAAAATGATGATAACAATCTATGGTTTGATGATTCACTTCATCAACGGCATCTTCTAAGATGAATTGATAACTTGCTTGCTCAATATCAACAGCGTAATAAGCCTCAATCATCGCGATAGCAAGGCAAATGTCTTGCTGAGAAAAATCAAGTGCTGGGAGCTGCTCTAACGCTTGCGCGACTGTCATGCTAGGGCTTGTCATTTTCACCTTGTCATAAATGGATGATAAAAGCGAAGACATCGATGGGGCAAAGGAAACAATCTGCTGGTTAGCCTTAAATTGTTTTAAATCCCTCTCTCTAGGTTTAATGAGAATACCTTGCTGCTCTAAAATCGATTTAAAATTTGGCGTTTGACAGTGAATAAATTCAGCCCCCATCTCGAGGTTAATATCATGATATGATTCCGAATAAACTCGTCCTCCCACCCTATCTCTGGCTTCTAGGACACCAACAGAAAGGCTCTTTTGACAAAGCAACCTTGCAGCACTAGCACTTGCGGCTCCTGCACCAACAATCAAGATATCAAAATGTTTTTTTTCTGTCATACAGCTTTAAGCGACCTTCTTCCAATGGGTTGTCATCACATGAAATAATTTATCCAGAGCACCACGATTACTTGCAACAACCGCTTTAGCTTTTTGTCCCATGCTTTCTCTAAGCTCTCTGGAGTTGATAAGTTGATTTAAGCTCTGCCATAGCTCTTGCTCATTTTGGGCGATATCAACAGCTTTTGCTGTTTCTAACAATTGTGCAATTTTCATAAAATTAAACAAATGTTTGCCTGTGACAATAGGAAGAGAAAGGGCCGCTGGCTCAAGTAGATTATGCCCACCAACACCCACCAGTGATCCACCCACAAAAGCAACATCACTAGCCGCATAAAAGATCATCATCTCTCCCATCGAGTCTCCCAAATAAATTTGAGTCTCTGGGCTCGGCATTTTTAGGCTTCGACGATCAACCACACAATGGGTTAGTTCGCAAAGCTTTGCGACATGCTCAAATCTATCTGGATGCCTTGGCACCAGTATCAATTTAAGTGCAGGGTGATCCTTAAGGAGTTTAAGATAAATTTTTAAAAGTATTTTCTCTTCACCTTCATGCGTACTCGCGGCTATCAATACAGGACCGGCTAAAAGCGCCTTCACTCTTTTTCCTTCTTCGATCAAGGATTGAGAAATCTCAAAATCAAACTTAATGTTGCCTGTGTTTGTCACTTTTTGAGTGCTCATACCAATACCAGCAAAACGCTCTGCATCCATCATGCTTTGAGCGGCAACATGACTGACAGGCTTCAATACTTGCGCCATCGTGCCGCTAAATCGCTTATACCACTTAAAAGAATGGGGCGATAAACGACCATTAGCAATGACCAAAGGCACCTTAGCCTTTCCAAGTTGCTGGTAAAGATTTGGCCAAATTTCAGTTTCCATAGCAATGAATAGGTTTGGCTGTATGTGCCTAATAAATTTTTTCATCAGCCATGGTAAATCGTAGGGCACATAAGCATTAAAAACGGTTTGATTTAACTGATCTTTAAAGATGTCGCGCACTCTAGCGCTTCCTGTTGGGGTCATCGTTGTAATCACAATAGGTGTATCTGGGTGTGATGCTAAAAACCGATGAACAATGGGCACGGCAGCAATCGCTTCACCAACGGATACCGCATGGATCCATAAACTATCTTTCATCGGTTGAAAATTTGGTTTAGCAAGTCTCTCAGCCCATCTATCGCGGTATGCGCTTAATTTGCGCCCTCGAAGCCAAAGTTTGATAAAAATAAATGGAAGCACGAGTGCTAGCAATAAAGTATATAAGCCGCGTAGAAATATCATCATTTAGTTGGATGCCATAAAAATATTGACATTATTGTAGCAATTTTTGCAAATTGATGCTCCATAGCTTAAAGTTTCTAACCAAATCATGGTGTTGCAAAAAAGACAGATATCTAACATTTTATGGGGATCCCTATGCCAACTTTGAGTGTGATTGTGATCACCAAAAATGAAGCGCACAACATTAAAGCTTGTTTAGAGTCTGTATCCTTTGCAGATCAAATTATTGTTTATGATTGTGGTAGCCAAGATGACACCGTAGCCATTTGTAAAAGCTATACCGAACATGTCGTTGAAACAGATTGGCCTGGGGATGGCCCACAGAAAAATCGAGCCCTCAACGATGCCACTGGTGATTGGGTCTTGTGCTTAGATGCCGATGAGAGAGTCACACCAGATTTAGCGCAAGAGATCCAAACTAAAATAGGCTCGCATCAAGCAAATGGATTTATCATTCCATTTCAGTCGACTTACTGCGGAAAAGCTATCAAATACGGCGACTGGCATGGAGAAAAGCATTTAAGATTATTCAAGCGAGCTAAGGGTGGGTTTAGTGACCATGTTGTTCACTGCCACACCACGGTTGAGGGCAATATTGAGCAGATGAAACATAAAATTATTCATCACCCATTTCAAAATCTAGACGCTATGTTACACAAGCTCAATGACTACTCCACTGGCAGTGCACTTAGGAAGTTTAAACAGGGCAAAAAAGCTTCCCTATGGACCGCTGTGAGCCATGGCCTATGGACTTTTATTCGAGGCTATGTGCTTAAGCGAGGTTGCTTAGATGGTAAAGAAGGCTTTATGCTAGCTATGTCTAACGCTCAAGGTACTTATTATCGATACTTGAAATTGATGCTTTTAACTAAACAAGGGAGCAATGATGACACAACTTGTCACACTCATGTATCACCGAGTTCATGATCCCATCAATGAGTTACCGACTGATAATTTTAAGAAACATTTATTATCACTTGTTGAGCAATACAATATTGTCTGTCCTAAAGATAAGCTTTCAAACAAAAAATTAAATATTTGCCTGACTTTCGATGATGCTTACTGTGATTTCTATAGCGTGGTTTATCCTTTACTTCTTGAGTACAATGTAAAAGCCATTTTAGCTGTCTCCCCAGCTTATATACAAGAGCAAACGACACTGCCCATGACACAACGTCTACAAGTGCCCTACCCTAAGGGTATGGAGCCCAACATAGCGCAAAGCCAAGTCCCCTTTTGTACCTGGCAAGAGCTCAAACAAATGCAACAAAGCGGTCATGTCATTATAGCTTCCCATGGCTTTGAGCATGCCTCTTTAGCCAGCCCAAAAGCCAATCTGAAAAAAGAGATTATAAGCTCCAAAAAAATATTGGAAGAAAAGTTAAACACTCAAATTGATTATTTTATTTATCCCTATGGAGACTTTACAAGAAAAAATCACAGGTTAGTCACTAAACATTACCAGCTAGGTTTTCGCATTGGCTCTGCATCCAACCCACATTTTTCACCAAACAGTAAAATGATCTATCGAGTCGATGCCGATCACTTATGGATGCAAAACAAAGATCTTGAGCCTATTTTAAAAAAATTAAAAAGGAAATATTGGCTCAATCGACTAAGATTCAAATAAAAAAATAACCACTTGAAATAAAAGGATTTAATGATGGGTACAACGACATTTGTTTTTCCAAACTCTTTTCACACAACGTTCGATTCAGCTAAACTTGTTTTACAAAGCTATAAACGATTAAAAAACGTTAGTCTCACCTTTAATGCTTTATCTACAGAGCAAGCGCTCGCGTTATGTGCAGCATTAGCCTATGACAATAAAGCTTTTGATACTTTAAATATCACCCTCACTCATTTTGACCTAGATTCAGAGTTTGAATTTCAAATGATTGAGAAGCTAGTATCTGGCTTAATAGAAAACGTGACAAGCCAACATCTCTCACTAGATATTGGTGGACACCTTTTTACAGCTGGTTCTGATTGGAAACAAAAATTAAGCGAAGATACGCACATAATTCCATCATTGCCTAGCAGTTATCATGATGAGCATTCATTATCTGGAGAGTCGCCTTCCCCTGCACCTCAAGAGGTGCTTGAGTTTCATGCTGCCATTCACCAACTAACTGATTCTCCCCAAAGTGAAGTTTTCACCTTTGATACCCTTATTCAGGCTTTGCAATTACCTCACATGAACGAATGTACCACCATAGAATTAAAATTTGATACGCTTAAAGATGGTCAAGGTGCTCTTCTTGCTGCTTCTCTAAAACAAATCAACGCCATGCAATCTTTAAGAATAGAGGCGCCATGTGGAGATAGAGAAACTATCATTGAGCTTATGCAAGGATTAATTGGTTGTGATCTTGCAATGCTCAATTTGGATATCTATGGCTTTGAATTTAAAAAGGATAACGCAGGTCCATTAACTCAGAAACACATTCAGACCTTTGCTGATCAATTTAGAGAGCATCATAACCAACAAGAGCTTCGAGAACTTGAACAAAAAGTAGCGAGCTTAGCCCTCTCGTTCAAAAAAGACTTAAGCGAGCTTGGTGGCATGGTCGTAACCCAAGCCTCTGATATGTTGCGCGGCGCGTCCAGCTACCTACCAAGTTTCAATGTTTCGATGCCCAGCTTGCCTTTTAATGCTTGCATGCAAACTCAACCATTAGAGTCCTCTTCGCCAAAAGGCGAGCCACCCGAATCTAAGAAAATGAAGTAAAGCTTTATTTTAGAGCCTAACACCTCCTTGGCTATGACAAAGCAGTCACGGCCAAGGAAGTCTTCTCAACCACTTGATACTCATGAACCACATCAATCATCAACCTTTGTAGATCAACCATCGAAGCTGCAGAGAAGGAGACCACATGTGAAGCATCATGAAGCTCTGCCACAAATTGTCCCAAAATCGGTATCCAGCTATACTCTGCCGTATACTCTAAGTAGCTTAATATCATATTAGGCCATTTCTAAAGAAGGCTTTTTCTTTTCGATCAAATGAGCATTCATAATATCTAAATAAGCCTTCACACCCTCTTGTACCGTTTTAAAAACGTGATCACACCCAATGGCTCTTAATTTAGAAATATCTGCCTGCGTATAACTTTGATAATGGCCCTTTAAATGATCTGGAAACGGGATGTAATCAAGAGAGCCAGATTGATGCCAATCGAGTACACTATGAGCAACATCATTAAACGTTTGTGCACGCCCCGTTCCCAGGTTGAAGATCCCTGAGGCACTTGGGTGATTTAAAAACCAAATCAGCACTTCGGCGACATCACCAACATAAACAAAATCTCGTTTTTGTTCGCCATTTTTGTAACCATCATAGCCTTCAAACAACTTAATGTTTCCCGATTCTTGGATCTGTTGATTGAGATGGTAAGCAACACTACTCATTTTTCCTTTATGGGCTTCTTTAGGTCCGTAAACATTAAAAAATCTAAAACCTGCCACCTGATTTGTGCATAGCTCTTGATGATTTAAAACATATTGGTCAAATAAATATTTTGAATAACCATAAACATTTAAAGGCGCTTCGTGACCACCATTTTCATTAAATTCAACAGAATTTCCATAGACAGCAGCACTTGAGGCATACAGGAAAGGAATTTTATGGTCGGTACAATAATGAAATAACACTTTTGAGTAGGTGAAATTATTCTCCATCACATACTGACCATCCCACTCAGTGGTATCAGAGCATGCACCCATATGAATCACAGCATCGATGTCTTTAGCAAAATGATAACTATTTTGCAGAGCCTGACAAAACTCAGACTTATCCATATAATCGGCAATTTTAGCTGTTTGAAGGTTCATAAATTGATGACCATCACTTAAGTCATCGACCACTAAAATATCGGTGTAGCCTTTAGCATTTAAGCTTGCAACAAGATTAGAGCCAATAAAACCCGCACCACCTGTAATAATAATCATATTTATGCTCCTACACTCTCAGATTCTTTTTGAATTTTATTCACAGTCCCTGTTGTTGAGCATCCAGAAACCAAGTCAACAAGTTTAACCTGGCCTCCGTTTGCAATAACAAAATCACTCCCTGCAATTTCATGAATTTGATAATCTGCACCTTTCACTAGAATATCTGGACAAATTTTTTCAATCAGGGCCAATGGTGTTTCATCTGAAAAAGGAATCACCCAATCAACACAGTCCAAAGCTGCTAAGACTCTCATGCGCTCAGCTAAAGCATGAATAGGTCGATAAATACCTTTTAAAGCTCGAACTGATTGATCGGTATTCACAGCGACAATTAACCCATCCCCAAAACTTCTAGCTTTGGCTAAATAGGTCACGTGACCGGCATGCAAAATATCAAAACATCCATTCGTAAAAACGATTTTTCTACCATTATCTTTGGCACGTGCACGTGCTATCTCTAAACCATGTAGATCGACTATTTTTCTATGAGCCGAGCGCATGGGTGAGCAACTGTTTAAACCGGTGTTAAGCTCATCAATGCTAACCATGGCAGTCCCAAGTTTAGCCACAACAATCCCAGCTGCAACATTAGCAAGAAAGGCAGCATGCTGCTTAGAAAAGCCAGTCCCTAAAGCGCAGCTTAAAGCCGCTATGACAGTATCACCAGCCCCGGTGATGTCAAACACTTCTCTTGCCAAAGCTGGTACATGATAAGGCTCAACATCCTTTTCAAAAAGAGACATACCTTGTGCCCCCCTTGTCACTAAAACAGAGCTAAACTGGTAATTATTTATCAACTCTTTTGCTTTGGTTTCAATTTGAGCATCAGAGCTTACCGCACCAGCCACTTGCTTAAATTCTTTAAAATTTGGTGTGATCATAGAAACGTTGCTATATTTTTCAAAATTTGAGCTTTTAGGATCAACCAAAACTGGGACTTTAGCCTGATTGGCTATCTCAATAAGCGCTTCGATATTCGATAGCGTTCCTTTTGCATAATCGGATAAAACAACGGCTGTTGCCCATTGAATATGCTTTTTAGCTAACGCCAAAACATCGTGTTGATAAACATCAAAAGCTTGTTCAAAATCACATCGAATCAGCTGCTGAGAGCGTCCAATAATCCTAAGCTTCGTACAAGTCTGAACATCGGCTTCAAACAAATCGGCACGAACACCATGTTTTTCTAACAATCCCTTAAGTTTTTTCCCTGGCTCATCGTGTCCTATCACGCCTATCAATTTTGCCTGTGCGCCTAGCTTTTGTATGTTGCAGGCAACATTAGCAGCTCCCCCGAGTCTATCTTCATCTCGATCAATCTTAACAACGGGCACTGGCGCTTCTGGTGAGATTCTCGAAGTGTCTCCATGCCAATACCGATCAAGCATGACATCACCTATCACTAAAATTCGCGCCTGTGAAAAGTCGATGGTGTCAGGTAACTCTATATTATTTTTTTGGGTGTTCATCTAACTTTCACTGTTATTATTATTTTAGGTGAGTCATTTTATCATATTTTAAATTTAACAGAGGATCTCTGAGCATGAACATGATTTTTTAAAGATATTGATCTAACCCAAGTAGGGCTTTGACTCGCGATTCATTTTGGATAGAAGCTAAACGAGCAAAATTTTCAGACGCATCCTTGCGTGATTGCATAGGGTGCCAAAGGTGAAAAACGGGTATCGCAAATCGCCCCTCTTTGCGTTGCACGCCTTGCCTTAAGAGTCGAATTACTAAATCAGAATCTTCATAACCCCAACCTGTATAATCTTCATCTAATCCGTTCACTGACTTTAAATCTTTAAGCCAAACACCTAAATTACAAGTTTTAACCCCTTTCCAATGTTGAGCGATACGCGCTCTCAAAGGCCCGAGCGGTAAGTAAATTAATGGAGATATTCGATTACATTTGCCTTGCAACCAAGCATTCATCCATCTTGCAAGAGTCCATTTTTCAAAAGGTATTTTTTTAGAAATGCATTTTTGAGTGAATTTTTCCTCCAGCAACACCCTATTGCCTGAAACAAAGGTGCCTTCACTGGCAAGCTTACTATATCTTTGAATAAAGGTGGGAGGTATCACGCAATCCCCATCTAAAAAAATAACAAAGTCATGCTTAGCAGCAGCGATCGCGCGATTTCTAATTTTAGCCGCTCTAAACCCTTTATCTTCTTGCCAAATATGTTTGATGGGGAAAGGTGCTTTTGATCCCCAATACTCGACTAATTGTTTGGTATCGGGTCTTGAGCCATCGTCAGCAACTAAAATTTCTAAGCGATCGTAGCGTTGAGCACAAACAGAGCGCAAAACCGCATCAAGGGCTTTAGGCCAATTATAGGTTGTGATAATCACTGAGATAGATATGCTTTGTTTTTTATTCAATGTATGGGTACTCGAACTAAATCACCAGGTCGCCAAGCTGCCAGCATAGACAAACTTATCGCCGTGAAAACAACATAAAAATAACTTTCTGAAAAATCAGTCATCCAAGAATTTAGTAAACAACCTGAAGCAAAAAGCAAGAGAGTACCACGAGCTAAAACACGCCAGGACTCTCTAATCTCTGCATAAAATTGCCACTGTCTCACAAAAAGCAAGATCAGTAAAAACATTCCAAACAAGCCAGACTCAACGCCTACTCGCAAATATTCATTATGAGGATTATCAGTAAAAAGATATTGACCTTGACTTAAATGCTCATAAGCCGCACCAAAGCTACCTGTTCCCCAGCCTAACCATGGTTTTTGAGCAAGCAATTGCAAACTCGATTGATAAAACTGTAATCTTGATCCTAAAGATGAATATAACAACTCGCCTTGCTGATAATACGCCCAATCTTGCTCTAAAGCGTTCATACGCTGTTGAAAGATATCAGAGAAGTGATAAATGCCAAACATGAGCGCTATAAAAACAAGGATCGCAATCCCTAACCCCTTTTTTCCATAATAATGCTGAGCGGCATACAGCCCTACAAGAGATATCGTGACATATCCTATACGGCCAATGCTCATAAAAAAGATATAGTAAAGCATCACACCGCCCAACAAGGCCAGTTGTACTCGATATCTCTTTAAATGAAACGCCATAAAAATCACATAAAAAGCAGCAAGAGACATGAAAAAGTTAGTATCTATATGAGTTTTGAAAACTGCAGCTTCGGTAAACTTTAGGCCAATCGGCGCATTGAGATACACTTTAAGAAAGGCGGCCACCAAAGTAACCACCATTGCGCTAATGAAAGCATAAAAGCAATAATGGACTTGGCGTTGTGTGGTTAAGTAGTATCCCAAAATAGGAATTAAAGATAATCTAAAGACATCTCGAAACCTCTCCATCACGTGCTCTGTAGAGCCAAAGCTAAACAAGCCTCTTAACAAACACAAACCAATCAAGGCAAGCAAATAGGGTGCTAAAGGGTGCTCCCAAAACTGAGACATCTTCTTTTTATGATCACCACCGAATAACCACATAAGCAACAGGGAAGCCATGCACCCTGTCGTCAGAGCTGTTGAAACAGGGATACTAAAGCATAATAAGATTGGCAAATAAAAACGACTTTTATCACTAATAGCTTGCAGATTCATCAAGCCATCTTCCTTGTGCTTTTTTGCTCAAGCATCGGCTGCAAAAAGGACCAGACTCTTTGTGGATGAATATCTAAAAAGCATGGCGGATTAACTTCAAATGAGCCCTCGAGCTGACAAGTTCTTTTTAAACAAGGCGCACAAGATTTTATCGCTTGCAGATGAGCTTGGTTTAATCCATGAGTCCCTGTTCTTTTAGGATCCGTGGAGCCATATAATGATAAACAAGTTACCCCTAATGCACTCGCTAGGTGTCCAAGTCCCGTGTCCACGGCAACAACGCCATCAACACTCAACATCAAGCCTGCTAATTCTAATAAAGACATTTTTGGTAAAACTTGTGGTTGAGGTATAAGGGTGCAGGATTCTTTTATTGCTAAAGCTCTCTTTCTTTCTGCTTCAGATCCCCAAGGCAATAAAACGGTATAACCTTGCTTGGCTGCTTTCTCGGTCAGTTGTTGCCAATAGGTTTGTGGCCAGTGCTTCGTATCCCAAGTTGTTCCATGTAAGAATAATAAAGATTCTGAAGGCGCTGCCTTCTTAGGGAGCAAGCTTGGATCAATACCATAGTCTAACGGTAAAGTTTGGTATTGATATCCAAAAATATCAGCAAATAATGCTCGTGTTCGCTCTACGGCATGCAAATGGCGGCTCACTTCTACTTTTCTATGGTAAAAAGAGGAAGCTAACGGCTCACGGATTGAGTGTTTGTTATACCCTACACGTTGCCCTTTTGTAACCGCTCCCACAAGGGCGCTCTTTAAAAGACCTTGTGCGTCAATCACTAAATCATAGCGCTTAGATCTTAACCTTGATAGCGTCCGTTTAACATCACCACTTTTAAGACTTGACCACATATTTTTTCGCCAATAACGAAGTGGCACAGGAATAACTTCTTTAACAGCCATATTCAACGAGGCCATATCACTAAAACTTGGCTCAATCGCCCAATCAAAAGTTATTTGCTTTGCCCTGAAAGCATCTTGTATAGCTGGCAAGGTATGCAATACATCGCCGAAAGATGACATTTTAATCAACAGAACTTTCATGAAAGCCACCGCTCAATTTGTTTAATCACGGGAGTTGGCTCAAGAGACTTCATACAATTATGATGCTTAAGGGGACATGTTCTTTTAAAACAAGGGCTACAATCCTCTTTGGTCCTATAAATAAAGGTTTGATGCGCTAGTGGCGGCGTAAAAGAAGGATCGGTTGATCCATATAAGGCAACTAACGGCTTATCGAGGGCTGCTGCGATATGCATCAACCCAGAATCATTTGTGACGACCGCTTGAGCCAACGAAAGCAAATCACAAGCTTCGCTTAAAGTCGTCTGCCCCGCAAGATTCATCGCTCGCCCTTCGGTTGCTTGACTTATTAACTCAGCAGAAGCTTCATCATTTTGGGAGCCAAAGATCCAAACATCTAACCCTTGGTTAATAAAATGCTTAGCGATTTGTGCATAATACTCAAGCGGCCATTGTTTGGAAGGTCCAAATTCTGCTCCAGGGCATAAAGCAATCATTGGTTTGTCGAGAACTAAACCCTTTTGCTGTAAGGTATTTTGAAGGCTTGCAGCATCAATGGACAAATGAGGTCGGGGTAACTTATCTGGCAAAGCATCATGTTTATCGAAACCTAACGCTGCAAACCTTTGGATCATTAAAGGTAACTTTTGCTTGTCAAGAATACGCATGTCATTTAAAAGCCCATAGCGCATTTCTCCCTTAAAGCCTGTGCGCTTTAGTATTTTTGCCCAAAAAGGGATCAAAGCCGATTTGAAAGAATTTGGCAAAATGAAAGATTGTTCGTAGTGCTTGTCTCTTAATGTTTGACCTAAACGATGTCTATGCCTTAAATTCAGCGCCCCATGACCAATAGGCATGCTGACATGGTCACGAACTTCCTTCATGCGAGATAAAATCGGCGCACTCCAGTTCGGAGCCATGACATCAATCGCGGCACTAGGGTGTCGTTTCTTTAAAATCTTAAAAAGAACTTGCGCCATCACCATATCACCGACCCAACTTGGACCGATGACTAAAATATCTTTATTCATACGTCTATTTTATTTTGACTCTTGTAGTAATTTATATTCAGCGCCACAGTATGGGCATGCGGCATGTCCAGTTTTCTCTATTGGCAAAAAAACCTTTGGATGAGCATTCCATAAGGTCATGTCAGGCATAGGACAGGATAATGGCAAATCACTGCTAGTCACCTCATATCTCTTAGCGCTGCTCGCTTGTCTTTTTTGTTGCTCGCTCACATCAACCTCATACTCATGATTAATTTAAATAAGTTAACCACTCATCATATTGCGGTAACTTTCCTTGTACAACGTCAAAATATAGACTTTGAAGTTTTTCCGTCAACGGCCCTCTTTTACCATCGCCAATGATTCGGCCATCCACTTCTCGGATCGGTGTAATTTCAGCAGCAGTTCCAGTAAAGAATGCTTCATCAGCAATATATACTTCATCTCTGGTCATTGGTTTTTCAATCACTTCTAGGCCTAGATCTTTGGCAAAAGCAAAAATAGTATGTCGAGTAATCCCATTTAAACAAGAAGTTAGTTGAGGGGTGTAAAGCTTACCATCATGCACCAAAAATAGGTTTTCACCACTCCCTTCAGCCACATACCCCTGCGCATCTAAAAGCATCGCTTCATCACAACCACTGGCTAAAGCCTCATGCAGTGCTAAAATTGAATTAATATAATGACCTGTAGCTTTGGCTTTACACATAGAAACATTGACATGGTGTCGCGTGTACGAGCTAGTTCTAACTTTGATACCTAGCTCTAAATTCTCTTTACCCAAATACGCGCCCCATGGCCATGCTGCCACAGCAACATGAACTTTTAAGTTATTTGCCCTAAGCCCCATACCTTCGCTGCCCAAAAAAGCTAAAGGTCGAATGTAACCTGATGCGAGTTTATTTCTCGTAATGACTTCCTTTTGAACTTGAATCATGGTGTCTTTGTCAAAGGGAGGGGTTAGCTGTAGGATTTTGCAAGAATCCATGAACCGTTTAGTGTGCTGCTCAAGTTTGAAAATAGCCGGCCCTTTAGACGTTTCATAGGCTCTAATGCCTTCAAAAACACCCATGCCATAATGAAGGGTATGCGTTAAAACATGAATATTTGCATCTCGCCAGGGCAGCCATTCTCCATCCATCCAAATAAACCCATCACGATCGGCCATTGACATGCTCACCCTCCTTTGCTGTACAACAATTCGAATACCTACTAAATTTAGAACCACACCTTACCATGATTATCTTCTAAACAAAACAATGAGCTTTCTATCTAGAGACTAAGAAATTAAACAAACAAACTATCCCAAATGGCTTTAACCCTTTGAGGCCAGGGCGCTGAATCAGCTAAAGTACCATGGCCTTGCTCTTGCAAAATGCATAGTCGAAGTTGCTGTTGATAATAAGATGCAGCGCCCATCAATGTTTCAAAAACGTCATGCTCCATGAGCTCTAACGCCACGAGAGCTTCCAATAGTTTTCTTGTATTGGTTAATTCTAATAACACAGGATATTTTCTTGCATACAATAAAACATAATACTGAGCTATGAATTCAATATCTGTGAGCCCGCCGTCACTTTGTTTAAAATGAAATCCTTTATACACGGCATGGATTGTTTTCATTTTCTCACGCATTTGTTTAATTTCTTGCATTAAACTAGTTTTCGGTCGTCTTTGTGTCAAAACATTCGCTCTAATTAAACGAAATTTATCCTTAAATTTATCATGACCTAAAAGAAGTCGAGCCCTCACTAAGGCTTGATGCTCAAAGGTCCAAGCATCCTGATCAACATATTTTGCATAAGCACTCAAAGAAGTGACCAGCAATCCCGAGCGCCCTCCCGGCCTTAAGCGCACATCAATCTCGTATAATGTGCCACTTAATGTTGGCGTATTTAAAATATGGATCATCCTTTGCGCGATACGAAGATATATCTCTTGGCAGTCATTTTGCTCTTCGGATTTAAGTGGCAGATCATCATAAATAAACACTAAGTCCAAATCAGATTGATAGTGAAGGTCAAAACTGCCAAAATTCCCATAGGCTATCACGCCCAACTGTGGGGCGAAGGGCTGAAGTGTCTGATATCTTGGTTTCGATAAAATATCATGCGAAGCAATCGCGTAAGTTTTCTCTAATATCACTTCCGCCAACAGACTTAACCCCGCGCTCACATCAACAGGGGCTTTAGACATCAGCTCATTAATGGCAAGCTTCAAAGTATGACTCAGTTTAAATTGTCGTAATTTCTCCATTTGAGCGTCTAAGTCATCATCTAACCACTTCATGGAGTTATCTAGCTGTTCAGCCAACGAAGCCTTATTCATATCAATCAGCTCATTAATAGGCAATAACATCTCATCAATCAACACCGGATACTCAGCCATAAGCTCAACAATCCAAGGAGACTTCGAGCATAATTTAACAAATCGATGCAGGGCTTTCGGATTCTCATTGAGTAAAAGTAAGTAACTTGAACGTCTTGTAATCTTTCTAACAACTTTTAGTAAAGCGTTTAATAGTAGGTCTCTATGGGCGTAATTAAAAACATGATTCAGCAAACGAGGCATAAAAAGATCAAGCCGGGCTCTTGCTGTGGTCTGCATAGCTTTAACATTTTTAGAAACTTTAAATCGATGCAAAGCCTCAAAAAATTCCTTGGAGACTGATAATCTTGAGATGATCTTCTTTTGAAAATCTAAATCT
>CAYGPI010000034.1:0-25942 GCA_964351745.1 uncultured Francisellaceae bacterium | reverse complement strand
ATAGGGGGCAGTAAATGTGTTGGGGTTGTGGGGGGCACTTCTGTTGTTTTAACGATCGTCCCAGGTTTTGAATTAACTTCAGTGGCTGTTAACACTTGACTGATATTAATAGGTAAAAGAACGTGGTTATTGCCATTTTGTTTAAAGAAAGTTAATGGCTTCTCTCCAGCAGCGCTTGCATCTAATCCATCCTGCATTTCTTGGACGGAGAAGGGGATTTTGAATAAGTCTTCTAAGGCAAGATCCAAAAGAAAACTATAATCTTGTTTGTCCTCATCGAAATTTTCTT
Source organism: uncultured Francisellaceae bacterium (assembly GCA_964351745.1). Taxonomy (GTDB): domain Bacteria; phylum Pseudomonadota; class Gammaproteobacteria; order Berkiellales; family Berkiellaceae; genus CAYNJF01. The sequence continues at coordinate 25,653 of CAYGPI010000034.1, read as the reverse complement.
CGAGGTCAAATCCCTTAAGGCTAACTGGTTCATTGAAAAGTTGCTCAAGACTAAGCTCAAGAAAGCGGTGGCTTGGGTGGACCTCAGTAGGCTCTTTGTTTGGTTTCTTGCTGGTGTTTGTGGGCATCTGACTTCCGTGTTCATGGTTAATGACAACATTCTAATAGAAATGTTTGTACATTGAAAACCCTGTTGAAGAAAGAGCATGTTTGTATGCACACCTGTTAAGCAAAGATAATTTTTACCCACAAACAACATAGTCAACCAACTTAACTGTAGGCGAATAGATGAACGGCTATACAAACGGTGGTCGTGACCGGTATAATGATGGTGCTTTTTATTTAGTTGGAATAATAACCTGGAGAGAATTCATGGCCGTTGAACGCACTTTGTCTATTGTAAAACCAGATGCTGTTGGTAAAAATGTTATTGGTAACGTTCTTGCTCGTTTTGAAAAGGCTGGTTTATCTATTGTCGCTGCAAAAATGATGCAACTTTCAAGACAACAAGCAGAATCTTTCTATGAAGTACATAAAGAGCGTCCTTTTTTCAAAGATCTCGTTGACTTCATGATTTCTGGTCCTGTTTTTGTACAAGTCCTTGAAGGTGATAACGCCATCGCTGTTAATCGTGATGTGATGGGCGCAACAAACCCTAAAGAAGCTGCTGCTGGCACCATCCGCGCTGATTTCGCAGATAGCATTGACGAAAATGCAGTGCATGGCTCTGATGCCCCAGAAACTGCTGCAAACGAAATTAAATTTTTCTTTAAAGATGAAGATGTCTGTGCAAGAACTCGTTAAACAAAATCTACTCGGTTTAGATCGAGAACAGCTAGAAGCTTTTTTCCTATCTATAGGAGAAAAGCCTTTTCGCGCAAGGCAAGTGCTTCAATGGTGCCACACCAGAGGCATCACTGACTTTGATCAGATGACTGATTTAAGTAAGTCCCTGCGCGAAGCGCTTAATACTTTCAGTGAAATAAAACCACTAGAGACCTTATCGGAATCACAAAGTACAGATGGTACGATTAAATGGCTCTTCGCACTTCCTGAAGGTGGCGCGGTTGAAACGGTTTGGATCCCTGAGAAAGAAAGGGCAACACTTTGCATTTCATCTCAAGTTGGATGCTCTTTAAATTGTAAATTTTGCTATACGGCCACACAAGGATTTCAGCGTGACCTAAGCTCTCATGAGATTATAAGTCAGCTTTTTACTGTGTTTCACACCCTAAAAGCCCGTAACGTTCTTGTTGACGGCGTAAGACCTGTCACAAACATCGTGATGATGGGTATGGGTGAGCCTTTGATGAACATACCCAATGTCTTTCCTTCTATGAAGCTGATGTTAGATGATTTGGCTTATGGTCTATCAAAATGGCGCGTGACAATCTCGACTTCTGGCGTTGTGCCAGGGATAGATGCCCTAGGTGGACTAGATATCGGACTTGCGTTATCCATTCATGCACCGAACGATGCAATTCGTAGCCAAATTGTCCCTTTGAACAAGAAATATCCCTTAAAAGAAGTGCTTGCCGCTTGTCAAAGATACTGCGATCGAGATAAAAGGCGAAAAGTGACTATGGAATATGTCATGCTAGATGGCGTGAATGATCAACCTGAACATGCGAGAGAATTAGCACGTTTGCTTAGCCATGTTCCTTGTAAGGTGAACCTTATTCCATTTAATCCCTTTCCAGGCACTAAATATGTATGCTCATCACTCAAAACCATGGAAACTTTTCAAACGATTTTGAAAAACTCTGGTTTTGTTGCAACCATACGTAAAACGAGAGGGCAAGATACAATGGCTGCTTGCGGTCAGCTTGCAGGGGAAGTCAAAGATAGAACAAAACGACAATCAAGATGGAAGTCTTCTATGGAGAATCAGGCAATCAAACAAGTGCTAGAGGTTAAACAACAGACCACAATCTAAGTAAAAAGCTAAAACGAAAAATTTAAAATAGACGGAATTAAGGAAGACAGGGATGCATAAGAAATTTTTAATATTAGGCTTTATGGTGCCATGGATGCTCGTCGGGTGTGCTAGTACTGTTAAATCTCCCAACGAACCCATGGAGCAAGCCGCTAAACAACCCTCTAAACAAGATGAGTTGCTTCAACCATCCGTCGATCACATGCGTGCCGCAAGACTCTATATTGAGCTAGGTCTTTCCTACTTAAAGCAAGGTCAAGTAGGTCGTGCGAAAGTTAAACTGCTTAGAGCCCAAAAATTAGCACCAACTCTACCAGAAGTTCACTATGCCATGGGTTTCTATAAAGAAGCCATTGGCGAGTACTCTCAAGCAGATAAACATTTTAATGAAGCCATCAAACAAGATCCTAAAGCAGGTGAAGCCCATAACAATTACGGGACATTCCTTTGCAGACAAAAGCAGTTTCACGCCGCAGAGCAACAATTTCTACAAGCCGTAGAAGATGTGAACTACGCACAAATTTCAGAAGCCTTAGAAAATGCTGGACTTTGTGTGTTGCAAATCCCTGATGTGGCAAAAGCCACAACATACTTCGAAAGGGCTGCACGAATGGACAGCCGTCGAGTCGAGGCCATCATTGAACTTGGCTATATAAAGTTTAACCAAGGAAGCTATGGCGAAGCCATGGAATATCACAGCCTCTATGAAGCGCAAGCAGAGCCTACACCACGCTCTTTGTGGCTAGGCATCAAAATTGCTGAAGTCTTTAAAGATAAAGATAAGGCAGCAAGCTTGAGAATGCTCTTAAAAAATAAATATCCACAATCAGCAGAAGCTATCATGCTTATAAATGATGCTATTTCAAATGGTTAGCTTCAGTAAGATTTCAATTTTTTTTAAGTGATCGACACCATCAACAAAAGCCGGCTCTTTACTTGAGAGCCGCTTTCTTTTTTGTTGCACCAAACCTTAAAAACATACTCCCCATTAAACACAAAATACTATGCTTTTTTTGCCTGCATGATATATCTTTATACAAGGGTTTCATTACAGCAGCTTTAACCTTACTAAAAATCATCTAAGCTATAGATTAAAGCATGTTATAAAAAGTCCAATGAGAGTCGATCAAAATATCGCCCATCAATTGGAACTGCCAAAGGAATAAAGGAGTATTTATGAATAAGCTTGTACTTTTGTCATGTTTGGTTGCGGGGAGTCTTGCTCTTACAGGCTGCCAACATTATCAACAGTCAGCAGGAGAAGGCGAAGTCGTTGGTACTGTTTTGGGCGGTGTTGGCGGTGGCTTACTCGGTGCAGCCGTTGGATCCGGTGGCGGCCAAGTCATAGCGACGGCAGCAGGAGCCATTCTTGGTGGCCTCTTTGGCCATGAGTTAGGTCATAACTGGAGCCAGGCAAATGGCCAGTATGCAAACTGGGATCAAGACACAACCTCATGCCAACCCAAAAAACGCTGTGCAAAAAGTTGCAAAACTAGCCATTTTAAACCAACCACTAGACACTACGATTCGTTCTACAAAGCAACCAACGCTGAAATGGGACACACAGTCTACTGGGAAGATAAGTACTCAGGAAGCTACGGCTCCGTAAGAGCCATTAAGGACGGTATCTCTTCTAAAGGCCTATACTGCCGAGAGTTCCAAACAACAGTCTATGTCGATGGCAGAGCTGAGCGCCTTTACGGCACGGCTTGCCGCATGAGAGACGGGCGCTGGATGCCAGTTTAAAGACAAAACACTCAATAAAAGGGCCTTGGGCCCTTTTTTTTTACTCAAATCATAAGTTACCATGCTAAATATCGATCAACTAGTCGCCTTCTAGATCCTCTCCTGGTAAAGTATGCACAATCGTAGTTATTCCCATTTATAAGGACCATTATGGCTGGCATAAAAAGCCTCAAAGGTATGAATGATATTCTACCCGAAGATATTGGGCTCTGGCAGAAGTTGGAAAGAAACCTTTCAAACTTGATGGCTCAATACGGCTATCGTGAAATTCGCATGCCTATCGCAGAGCATACCTCCTTATTCAAGCGAGGGATTGGCGAAGTGACAGATATTGTTGAAAAGGAGATGTACACTTTTGAGGATAAAGGTGGCAACAGCATTACACTTCGGCCCGAAGGGACGGCTCAGTGTGTTAGAGCTGGTCTTCAACATGGTCTATTGCACAATCAAATCCAGCGACTTTGGTATTATGGACCGATGTTTCGTCATGAGAATCCTCAAAAAGAGCGGTACCGCCAGTTTTACCAACTTGGCGTTGAGGCCTATGGATTGCAAACACCGGATGTGGATGCAGAGCAAATTATCATGATGAGTCGTTTGTGGCATATTTGTGGGTTACAAGATAATATCCGCTTAAAAATAAACTCATTGGGGACACCAGCTTGTCGCCAGAGATATAGAGATGTTTTAGTCCGCTATTTTGAAGAGAACAAAGAAAGTTTAGATGAGGATAGTGTCAGGCGCTTAAGCACTAATCCTTTAAGAATTCTTGATACTAAAAATCCGAACATGAAAGCGTTGGTGGCTCATGCGCCCAAAATGGTTGATACCATCAGCGATGAAGCGAAAGAACATTTTGAGCAGTTGCAGGGGTTGTTGGATAAAGCCGGTGTTGCTTATGATATCGAGCCAACGCTTGTGCGGGGTTTAGATTACTATACGTTGACTGTTTATGAGTGGGTCACACAAAGCTTAGGAGCACAAGGCACAGTGTGTGGTGGTGGCCGATATGATGGTCTTGTTAAAATCATGGGTGGTAAAGAGACACCCGCGGTTGGTTTTGCGATGGGCATTGAGCGGCTCGTGGCGCTTATGAAATTGAAAGAAGATGACATGCCTGACACCCTTGATGCTTATTTAATCTTGATGGGTGAACAAGCGCAAAGTCAAAATGTGATTTTGGCAGAAGCTATTCGTCAACAGTGCCCTAAAATTCGCTTATTAACCCACTGTGGTGGTGGGCAAGCAAAGTCACAATTTAAGAAAGCTGATCTATCTGGTGCACATATGGCTTTCATCATTGGTGATGAAGAATTAGCTGAAAACCAGTTGACTGTGAAGTATCTAAGAGATAGAGCCAAAGAGCAACATGTTGTGTCTATGGACGAATTAAACAAACAATTTTCACAATATCAATAAAGGAGTTATCGTGGACGCTTTTGAGACTGAAGAGCAGCAAGCAGATGCCATTAAAAAATGGTTTCAGGAGAATGGTAAGAGCTTGTTCACTACCATTTTAATTGTGGCGACCTGTGTTCTAGGCTTTAAGTATTGGCGCCATCATCAAGAGGTTGTTAAAATTGAGGCTTCTGAGCATTATATGGCGCTCATGATGAGCCAGATGCAAAAAGATGAGCCTTCTGCCGTGGTGAAAGCTAATACTTTGATGAGTCAATACCCTAAAACACCTTATGCGCAATTGGCTGGTTTATTTTTAGCAAAGTCGCATGTTGAGAAAGATGAACTTGATGAAGCTATCGTGCAATTAGAATGGGTTATGAATCATAGCCCCGTGATGGAGTTTTCACTGATTGCTAGGGCGCGAGCCGCTAGAATTTATATGGGGCAGAATCAATATGATAAGGCTTTAGCGCTTTTAGATATTAAGGATGCTGATGGCTTTTTACCAGTTTTGGAAGAGCTAAAAGGAGATATCTATCTCTCTAAAGAAGAGCCCAAGGCAGCCCTTGAAGCTTACCAATTAGCTTTGGCTACGATACAGTCTAAAAACCTAGAAAACCCACTTTTGAAATTAAAACTTCAAGAACTGGGGGGCGTTGCTCCTGAAGTTGATAAGGAATACACATGATACAGAAACGTATAAGCGCACTGGCTATTTTCATGACTGTTGCCATGGTTTTGCAACTGAGTGGTTGCAGCAATAGTTCTATCCGCAATCCTTTTAAAGGGCGTCCTCAAGTGGCGTTAGGTCCTTTGCCACCCATGACAGATAGTGAGGCTATGACTGTTGTTTGGCAAGAGAAAGCAACGAAAGGAAGTGCTCATTTTAATAAGATTAGACCTGAAGTTTCTTCATCGATGATTTATCAGGCTTCATTCAATGGCACTGTGACTGCTATGAATAAGCAGTCTGGGAAAAAAATATGGAAGGTAGAGACTGATCTGCCTATATCGAGTGGACCTAGCCGTTACGGGGATTTCCTTTTCGTTGGAACAAAGGATGCTCGAGTTGTTGCTTTACACGCGTCCAATGGTTTGCAAGCTTGGCAAGCGCCGGTTACTAGCGAAGTGTTATCGCCACCACAGAGTAATGGTCACGTTGTTCTCGTGAGTAGCATTGATGGTCAGTTAACGGCACTTGATCATAAAAATGGTCAAAAGATGTGGTCATATGAGCGTAGTGTACCCGCTTTAACTTTGCGTGGAGGCAGTGCTCCAGTGCTTCTTGAAGATCAAGCCCTAGCAGGTTTTGCTAATGGCAAGTTAGTTGCTTTGGATTTGAAAAATGGCTCATTAGCTTGGGAAAGAACTATCAGTGTTCCAAGAGGGCGATCTGAGTTACATCGCTTGGTAGATATTCATTCAACACCAGTTGTGAAGGGGCAAGATGTTTATGTTGCGACCTATCAAGGTAATGTTGTAGCGATTGATTTAAGTAGTGGTCAGGTAAAATGGGAGCGTCAGTTATCTTCCTATCGCGATTTGGAAGTGGATGATAATGCTTTGTATCTGACAGACAAAGAGCATCAATTATGGGCTTTAGACAGGAAGTCCGGGGTAACTTTATGGAAGCAAGCTGCTTTAGAGCGCCGATTTATTACAGGTCCTGCACAAATGGCAGACTTTTTAATGGTTGGGGATCAAGGTGGCTACGTTCATTGGTTACGCAAATCAAATGGTGAATTAGTAGGTAGACAATCCGTGGGTAAAAAGATATTGCAAACACCAGTAAGTACTGGAGATATGGTTTACGTGACTTCAAACAATGGTCAATTAACAGCCTTAGCCTTACCTGTTGGGGGTGGCGCGTGAAGCCACTTACTCTAGCCATTGTTGGAAGACCCAACGTTGGCAAGTCGACGTTATTTAACGTCTTAACACGATCAAGACAAGCCCTCGTTGTTGACACGCCAGGTGTCACACGAGATAGGCTTTATGGCCAGGGTGTTTTAGGAGAGATCCCTTATCAGATCATTGATACCTGTGGTATTTTTGGCGAGCAAGAAGAAGTCTTAACTGAGACAATGCACTTACAGCTTAATGAAGCTATCGCAGAAGCTGACGCCGTACTTTTCTTGGTTGATGCTAAAGATGGCCTCATGCCAGAAGATAGTATTTTTGCAAAAAAACTGCGTGAGCAAGAGAAAAAGGTTTATGTCGTCGTTAATAAAATTGATGGCAAGGATGTTTCAATTGCGACAAGTGACTTTTTTCAATTAGGGTTTGAGCATGTTATCCCTATAGCAGCTGCGCATAAGCGCGGTGTTTTGCAAATGATTGAGATGGTTGGCAGTGAATTTAACTTGAAGCCTTCGGGTGAAGAGTTCGTACGCGCTAAAAATGAATCTCATAAAATTGCAGTGCTTGGTCGACCAAATGTTGGCAAGTCTACTTTGATTAATCGAATGCTTAAAGAAGAGCGAGTCGTTGTTTATGATATGCCGGGGACTACACGAGACAGCATTTATATCCCTTTTGAGCGCTACGGTAAAAAATATACTTTGATTGATACGGCAGGCTTAAGGCGTAAAAGTCGTATTCATGAAATCATAGAAAAGTTCTCAGTCATTAAAACCTTCCAGGCAGTTTTAGATGCTGATACAGTGGTTATGGTTTTAAATGCCCAAGAAGCTCTTTTTGATCAAGATTTAAATTTATTACGTCATTGTATGAAAGTTGGGCGATCTATTGTCATTGCCATTAATAAGTGGGATACGATTGACGCTGATCAAAAACTTGAGTTTAAAAAGAAGTTGAAAGAAAAGCTTGTATTTTTACCTAGCGTACGCATGCATACCATTTCTGCTCTTCACGGCACAGGGGTTGGTGATTTATTTGACCTTGTGGGACAGGCACATGATAGTGCGACGCAAGATCTGTCTACATCAAGGTTGACTGATATTCTGGAAAAAGCTCAAAATGCTCATCAACCGCCTTTAAGTCGCGGGCGACGTATTCGCTTGAAATATGCACATTGTGTTGGTCAAAATCCGATTCGAATATTTGTGCATGGCAATCAAACCGAGTGCTTGCCGGACTCATATAAAAAATATATTCATAAAGCTTTTGCAAAGAGTTTGTCTTTGGTTGGAGCACCGATGCATGTGGTTTACAGAACATCTGATAATCCCTATAAAGGTAAACGCAACAATTTAACGCCACGTCAAATGATTAAGAAGAAGCGCTTGATGAGTCATATCAAGAAGCGTAAGAAGTCTTAGCAACGATACCACTACTGAACCTAGTCGACCTGGATTTTGTCTGGTTTCGATTAGGATTAGGACAGGCATACTTAATCACTGTGGGTTAATTAGGACAGACATACTTCAATTAATCATAAAAGTGACATTGAGAGTGCAGAAATTTTAGCTCAGCTCTACTGATAAGATCCATTCATTGTGAAGTTTAGAGCCGAAAACTCATTAAGCTAGACTTTTTCATCGCTCCAAGAGAAGAAACTAATAAATTTTATAAGTGCTAAGCGGCTTGGATGCCATAAAGTTGTCTTGAGGTCTTAAGTCCTTTAGGCATATTTCTCTTGGGAGAGAAAGTTGCAAGCACATCTTCATGCCCAACAGCATAAGCATACTTCGATTCTAGGCTTTCTATAAACGATATCCACTTATCCGGACAAAGGTTTAGCCTATCTAAAATAGGCGCCACATTAGGATTAATAGCGCCTCGCTTATCATGACGGATGATTCTACCGGTTTCATCCACCAGCCTAAAATAATCTTCAAGTTTAAGGTCAATGAAAGAATTTGCATTGGGCTTGACTAAAGTCAGATCTTTAAAGGGCATTAACTCAGTTGGTTGAGGGGTTGGCTTAATAGAAACACTTAATTTAGATTTATTATATGTCTTTATACGCTCTTGGATTGACGTGAAATCAGAATCCTCAGGTGTCGCACTTGCGCCAGCTCTAATTGGATTTAAGTCAACATAGATCATAGCACTCAAGACAGCCCCCTCGTCGAGCAGTGCTTGAGATTTGAAACGACCTTCCCAAAAGTGACCCTTGCAGTTGTCTTCAATATTTGACAGCCTAGCGATAGGCTCATTCATGCATCGCATGAACCAGCTAATATCAAATAATCTACTTCGCCACTCGTTAATTGTTTCTGAAATAATAGGTAGAGTGGGATTGATTTCGATTATGGCTTCAAGCTTTTTGGTTTTTTGAGGGAAAAGTTTTGAGCCACGTTCGAAAATCTCTTCATCATCCCAGGCTTTAGTTAAATTGTGATTAACATGAAGAACAACATGGTAATGGTTGCTCATAATAGCATAGGCTGCTATGTCGATAGCAAAGACTTTTGATAGAAATTTAAGGCGATTAATAATCCATAATTTTCGGTGTGAATAGTCTCTGCGCGTTTCTCTATCTTCACCACATAGGAAGGTGCGGCGCACACAGCGAGAAACAATATGATAATAAGGAGTTGCATCTAAATTTATCTGCTCAGAGCGAGGTATTGTCATGATAAGCCTTCTCATTTTTAATGAGAGAGAATCTACGTACTAAAAATATAAGTGTCAAATAGGTTCAAGCGTTTATGCCTGTCCTGTGTTTTTGTTGGATAAGACCTGGTTAACATTGCTTGTTACTTTCCCATCTTTAAACGTTGTTTCAATAAGATCACCAACTTTAAAAGATGTAGCTGACGATTCTATTTTATTTGATTTGCGTGTAATGCTATAACCTCTATCTAAAGTCGCTAAAGGACTCATTGCATGTAAGGTTCTCATTAACTCTTTAGCCTGAGTATTTTTTCTAGTTTGTAATTTATCTACCGCGTTACTTTGATGGATAAGTAAAAATTTCAAGTGGGCCTTCATGCTCACTATATTTTGAAGTGGGGATAAAGTATTGATCTTTAATTTCGCTTCTTGATATTGGCCTTGTTGATGACGCATATTCTGCATTAAAGCTCTTGAGCTGCGAATAAGTAACTGCAAAAGAGCCCCTTTTTGCTGTTCCAATTTTTTTAGGGGACTGATTAAGCCCTTTTCAGCATGATCCAGCTTTTGAGCTAAATAATTAAATTTTCTTAAAATATTTTTGTAAAGCTCAGTTTGGTACTGACCAAATAATAACTTGAGATCTTCATGATTCGGACTGATAGTCTCAGCCGCTGCAGAAGGTGTCGGTGCTCTACAATCTGCAACGTAGTCAGCAATGGTGAAATCACTCTCGTGACCAATACCTGTAATGATAGGCAGCTTACTGCCATATATAGCCTTAGCGACAGACTCTTCATTAAAACACCATAAGTCCTCTAACGACCCACCACCCCTAGCTAAAATGATAAGCTCAACTCCTTCAAGTTTGTTTGCAGACTTGATTGCGTTAACTATGGTGACTGCAGCGCCGACCCCTTGAACCATCGAAGGGATTATAATGACTTCTAAGATGGGGTAACGTCTTTCTAGAACACTCAAGATATCTTTAAGTGCTGCACCAGTTGCAGAAGTTACAATGGCAATTTTTCTGGGATAAAGAGGGAAGCTCTTTTTGTGACTATCTGAAAATAACCCCTCTTTTTCCAGTTTGGTCTTAAGAGCTTCAAAGGCTTTTTGAAGTTCTCCTTCGCCAGATAACCTCATATCTTGCGCTATGAGCTGATAATCCCCACGCTCTGGATATAAACTGACTTTGGCATAAAGGATAACCTCCATGCCGCTCTCAGGTTGAAAGCCAACTTTCATGTTCATACCGCGAAACATAGCACACTTAATTTGGGCTTTTGAGTCTTTGAGTGTGAAATACCAATGGTTTGAGCGAGGACAGGCAAAGTTTGAAATTTCACCTTGGATCCATAGAGTGTCAAAAGCTTCATCAAGAAGTGCTCGTACTGAGAGATTTAAGTCACTTACACTGCATATTTGCTGCATCTCTTGTGAGTTGTCGGAGTCAAACATTCGGATTTCTTTTTTTTTAAAAGGAGTCTGCGTATAATACTTGAATCAATTTATCAAAGCGACGTAAGAAGGTCACGATATGGATTTAATTGCACAAGGGCTCACGTTTGATGATGTGTTATTGGTGCCTCAATACTCTGCTATTTTACCTCATGAAGTGACTTTGTCCACTCGGTTAACGCGTAATATTAAGCTTAATATTCCATTGTTGTCTGCAGCGATGGATACTGTCACAGAGGCTAAATTAGCGATTGCCATGGCGCAAGAAGGTGGCTTAGGCTTCATTCATAAAAATTTAACCATAGAGGCTCAAGCACAAGAAGTCCATCTTGTTAAAAACTTTGAGTCTGGGGTGGTTAATCATCCTATCACAGTTAAGCCTGGTACTTTAGTCGGTGAATTGTTGGATCTTGTTGGACGCTATCATATCTCTGGGTTGCCAGTTGTCGAAGGCGACAATCAATTGGTTGGTATCGTGACGCATCGTGATTGGCGTTTTGAGACAGATTTAAATAAAACAGTTTCAAGTATTATGACGCCAAAGTCAAAACTCGTCACTGTCCCTGAAGGGACTGCCATTGATAGGGTGGTCGACCTTTTACGTGAGCATCGATTAGAAAAAATTCTGATGATTGATGATGCATTTAAATTAAAAGGCTTAGTGACGGTTAAAGATTTACAAAAAGCAAAAGATAAGCCGCTTTCTTGCAAAGACAAAAATGGTCGCCTTCGAGTTGGCGCAGCTGTAGGGACTCACATAGACACCTATGATCGAGTCACAGCTTTGATCGAAGCTGGTGTTGATATTTTAGTGGTCGATACAGCTCATGGCCACTCTAAGAAAGTTTTAGATATGATTTCATGGATTAAGAAAAACTATGATCCCGTCGAAGTGATAGGTGGTAATGTTGCGACAGCAGATGGCGCTATCGCTTTAGTTGAAGCCGGTGCTGATGCCGTAAAAGTGGGGATAGGTCCAGGCTCTATATGTACCACTCGAATTGTTGCAGGCGTTGGTGTTCCACAATTAACAGCCATTGATCAAGTGAGCAAAGCGCTTAAACAATCTAATGTGCCAGTGATCGCCGATGGTGGTATCCGCTACTCAGGTGATATTGCTAAGGCTCTAGCTGCTGGCGCAGAAAGCGTCATGATGGGCAGTTTGTTTGCAGGGACTGATGAGGCACCAGGCGAAACAATTCTTTACCAAGGTCGCTCGTATAAAACTTATCGGGGAATGGGTTCACTAGGTGCGATGGCAACAGGATCAAAGGATCGATATGCACAAAGTGATATTGAAGATAATAAGTTAGTGCCGGAAGGGATTGAGGGGCGCGTTCCTTATAAAGGCTCAATTTTAACGATCACTCATCAACTGCTTGGTGGTCTTCGTTCAAGTATGGGCTACTTAGGAGTGGATTCACTCGAGCAAATGAGACAACACGCTAAATTTATGCAAATATCTCCATCAGCTATGCGAGAGTCTCATGTGCATGATGTGATGATTACAAAAGAAGCCCCTAATTACCGAACCAATTCTTAAAGAAGAGTAAGAGAATATGATCATAAGAGAAACGATTGTTATCCTTGATTTTGGTTCACAATACACTCAACTTATTGCACGTCGTGTACGAGAAGCTAAAGTCTATTCTCTGATACTGCCTTTTGATACTGATATGGCTAGCATCCAAGCACTTGCGCCTAAAGGCATTATTTTATCCGGTGGTCCAGAAAGTATTCTGATGCCTGGTGCACCTCAAATCCCATCTGGCATTTTTGATTTAGGTTGTCCTATCTTAGGCATTTGTTACGGTATGCAGGCTCTTACACAACAGTTAGGTGGTAAGGTCGAAAAAGCTTTAAAACATGAGTACGGATACGCTCAGATCAAAATAGTTGCGCCAAATGCTCTGTTAGAGGGTATCAGTGATAATGCGCTACTAGATGTTTGGATGAGTCATGGTGATCATATCACTGAATTACCCCATGGCTTTGAAATGATAGCAAAGTCTGAAGGAGCAGTTGCTGCGATAGCCTTGGAAGAAAAGCAGCTTTATGGTGTTCAATTTCATCCTGAGGTCACACACACGAAGCATGGCATGCTCATGATTCAAAATTTTGTTCATCACATTTGTGGGTGTCAAAGTCTATGGACTTTTGAGAATATTATTGAAGAGCAGATCCAGGCGATACAAGAAGAAGTTGGTGATAAGCATGTCGTATTAGGATTATCTGGCGGCGTAGATTCATCCGTGGTCGCGGCTATGCTACATAGAGCGATAGGTGATCAATTAACATGTTTGTTTGTTGATACAGGACTCCTGCGTTTAGACGAAGCAACTGAAGTGATGAAAGCAACTCAGAGCCTAAATATAAAAGTTATTCAAATTGATGCTGGGGATGAGTTTATTCATGCTCTAGCAGGGGAGTCTTGTCCAGAAGCAAAGCGTAAGATTATTGGCGGCAAATTCATAGAAATTTTCGAGCGAGAAGCCAAGAAAATACCTGGCGTTGAATTTTTAGCGCAAGGCACGATTTACCCGGATGTGATTGAATCCAATGGTGGTAAAACAGGGAAAGCAAAAGTGATAAAATCTCATCACAATGTTGGTGGGCTGCCAGAGGTTATGAATTTAAAGTTAATTGAGCCCTTGCGAGAATTATTTAAAGATGAGGTTCGCAACTTAGGATTGACGCTCGGCTTATCTCAAAGCCTAATTTTTCGCCATCCATTCCCAGGGCCTGGTTTAGGTGTTCGAATTTTAGGTGAAATAAAACCACAATATGTGCCCATTTTGCAGCAAGCAGATCATATATTTCTAACAGCTTTGAGAAGAGCTAATTTTTATGATAAAACAGCCCAAGCTTTTGCTGTCTTTTTGCCGGTTAAATCTGTTGGGGTCACAGGGGATGCTAGGCGATATGAATATGTGATAGCGCTTAGAGCTGTAGAAACGACAGATTTTATGACAGCTAATGTTGCGAGATTACCTTTTGAGTTATTAGAAGAAGTTTCAACTCAAATTATCAATGAAATTCCTCAGGTCTCACGAGTTACTTATGATATCTCATCTAAACCACCGGCGACGATTGAATGGGAATAGATCATGATGCTTGGATGCGTCTTGCTATAGAGCAGGCAGTATTAGCTCAGGAGCTAGGAGAGGTGCCAGTTGGCGCTGTTCTCGTCAAAGATAATACACTCATTGCCAGTGGGCACAATTTACCTATTACAAATCACGATCCCTCTGCTCATGCTGAAATGATAACTTTGAGAAGAGCTGGTGAGCAATTAAATAATTATCGGTTAACAGGCACGACGTTATATGTGACTTTAGAGCCATGTATGATGTGCGCGGGATTACTTGTTCATGCTAGGATCCAGCAGGTCATTTTTGGTGCGACGGATCCTAAAGCGGGCTGTGTCCAATCCATCGCTCAACTCCTAGAGTCTCCGAAACTTAATCATCAAGTCGCCTATCAAGGGGGCATTTTACAAGAGGAATGCTCAGCCTTGTTGACTTGTTTTTTTAAGAAGAGGAGAGGATAGATGGAGTGGTCTGGTAGATATTTAGATAAGGTTGCGCTGTATCCTCCATTAAATCATTTCAACGAAGGCTATGTTCAAGTTTCTGAGATCCATCAACTGTATTATCGCGAGTTTGGTAACCCTGATGGGGTGCCGGTCGTACTTAACCATGGCGGACCGGGTGCAGGATTATCACCTCGTAGAGTAGATTTGTTTGATCCTAGTTTCTATAGAATCATCATGTATGATCAAAGAGGGGCCATGCGGTCAAAGCCCTTTCTGTCCTTAGACGACAATCATACACAAGCTTTAGTGAAGGATTTACATACCCTAAAAAATCATCTCAATGTAAAGCAATGGTTAGTCTTTGGTGGATCATGGGGGAGCACCTTATCTTTAGCTTATGCTCAACACTATCCTGAAGACGTGTTAGGCATGGTGATTTATGGGGTAACTCTAGCCAAGCCAAATATGGTCAAAAATCTCATGGTTGAACTTCAAGCGATTTATCCAGAGCACTATCAGATTTTTTTAGAGCAATTTCCTGATGTTGAGCAAGCAAATCTTTTAGAGCACCTATATCATCGAGTCATGAGCTCAGATGATCATGTAGCGCTTGAGGCTGCGAGGGCATTTGTACAACTAGATATCCTTTGTGGTCAATTTTACCCTGATTTAAAAGCGCTATCGCAAATTATGCAACAAGATGATATCGTGTTGGGCGTGACTAGATTTTTCTTTCATTACATGACAAATGATTTTTTCTTAAGAGAAAACCAATTGCTTGACAATATGCATCTTATCGAACATTTGCCTGTACATATTGTGCACGGTCGCCATGATTGCATTTGTAAGCCTATCGATGCTTATCTTGTTCATCAGCAGCTTCCCAAATCAACTTTGAGTTTTGTGACAGATTCTAATCATCAAGATATTGGATCCTTGGGGAAGGTTATTATGCTAAAACTAGAATGGTTTAAGTATTACTTGAAGAAAGTGTGAATAAAGAGGTTAAAGGACTACCGATGAAAAAAATGATTCTGATCCCGCTTTTGTTAGCATCCTGTGTTACATTGATATTTTGCTTTCAACTTGGTGACGGCTCTGACGTCAACCAGGTCATGCTCTTCAAAGCGGGTGTTTTCGGTTTTCCCCTTTTGTTGACAATGTCAGCCTTGTTAAAAATATTGTTCGATCAAAGAAAAATGGAAATGGGTAAATTACTCTTTCTATTGATTATCTTATCTAATTTGATGTTGGTCCCATTAATCATCATCTGGAGCATTTTTGCTGATCCTATTATTAAAGCTTTAGGTTAGTTATTAGACTTTTTGGGCTTTCAAAGTTCCATGCCACATATAGAGAAAGAAATGGGATTTCAGTATGATGGCACCATATTGAATGATTAATAGGCTATATCATGTTCACTCTTTATGGGCCGAAACTTTCTGAAAGTCGTGTTAGATTTTATGAAGAGCAACTGGCTGTTTTATTGCCAGAGTTTTCAAACTTTAAGCTACACTACGATTACTTCCTTGAAGTTGAAGAGATATTAGATGGTAGATCTATAACTGATTTAGAGTCGCTTTTAATGGCTAGCTCTACAGCTAATGCCCAGGAAAACACCTGTTTTTGGGTGGTTCCACGGTTAGGTACCGCTTCACCTTGGGGCTCTAAGACCTTAAATGTCCTTCATGCTAGTGGGCATGATAAGGTTAAATCCATTGAGCAAGGGTTGCGCGTTGAGTTTCAATCGTCAGAACTTGATCAAAAGCTTTTCTCAAAGATTCAAGCAGTTTTTTTTGATCGCATGACTCAAGAAATCATCATGGATATCAATCAAACTAAAGATTTGTTTAAGTCTGAGAGACCATGCTCTTTCAAAGTTGTCAACATGCTTGATGACGGATTAGCTGCTTTAAAGCTAATTGATTTAGAATGGGGTTTAGCTTTATCTGATGATGAAATGCTTTATTTGCTAGAGCAGTATCAAGCATTGGGGCGCAATCCCACTGACGTTGAGCTGATGATGTTCTCTCAAGTTAACTCAGAGCATTGTCGGCATAAGATATTTAATGCAAAGTGGGTCGTGGATAATCAAAAAAAGGAGATTTCTCTTTTTGATATGATACGCAATACTTCTTACCAGACACCCGCTAATATTCTTTCAGCCTATCACGATAACGCAGCCGTCATTAATGGCTTTACTGTAAACCAGCTGAGTTTAGATTTTGAAAGTAAAGCCTATCAGATGCAGGCTCAAGATCTTGGTATTCTCATTAAAGTTGAAACTCATAATCATCCCACAGCGATAGAGCCTTTCGCTGGAGCAGGCACAGGGGCTGGTGGCGAGATTCGAGATGAAGGTGCGACAGGGATTGGCAGTAAACCTAAAGCCGGATTAGTAGGATTTAGCGTTTCACATTTGCACATTCCTGGTTTCGAACAATCCTATGAAAACGTTTTAAAATCACCAGATAGAATAGCGTCAAGTTTTGATATTATGCAAAAAGCGCCTATTGGTAGTGCTCAGTATAATAATGAATTTGGGCGTCCTACGATTTGTGGTTATTTTAGAGCTTTTCAATATGATGACGGCGAAACACATTATGGTTATCACAAACCCATTATGATAGCTGGTGGTTTAGGGCAAATTCAAAAAAGACATATCGAGAAGCAAGCTTTTCCTGAGGGGGCTCCTATTATCGTTTTAGGTGGTCCGGCTATGAAAATAGGCTTAGGCGGCGGTGCTGCCTCTTCAAACCATAGCGGGACTATCTCTGAAGCTTTGGACTTTGCTTCTGTGCAGCGGCAAAATCCTGAAATGGAAAGACGCTGTCAAGAAGTGATTGATCAATTATGGGCTTTGGCAGATAACAATCCAATTCTTTCGATCCATGATGTGGGCGCAGGTGGTTTAAGTAATGCACTGCCAGAGCTTGTTGAAGGTGGTGATTGTGGTGGAGTCATTGAACTGAGAGATATCTTTAGCGCTGAACCAGGGCTTTCTCCTTTAGAAATTTGGTGTTGCGAAGCGCAAGAGCGATATGTCCTGGTTTTGAAACCTGAAGGCCTAGCCCATTTTGAAACCATAGCTAATCGAGAGAAGTGTCCATTTGCAATGGTTGGCGTTACCACGAAGGAAATGCAGTTAAAGGTATATGATCGCCTGTTTGATAATTACCCTGTTGATGTTCCATTAAGTCTTTTGTTATCTCATGCCCCATGTGTATTAAAAGATGTTAAGCAACAAAATCAAGAGGATAGACCATCAATCAAAGAGCTTCCTTTGAAAGAAGCGATAGATTCGGTGATGGCTTATCCGACTGTGGCCAGTAAATCCTTTCTTATCACCATAGGGGATAGAAGTGTTGGTGGCTTAGTTCATCGCGATCAAATGGTGGGTCCTTATCAAGTCCCAGTCGCGGACTGTGGTGTGACTCTAGCCGGTTTTGATACGTTTCATGGTGAGGCTATGGCGATAGGAGAGCGCTCTCCAATCGCTGTTT
Organism: uncultured Francisellaceae bacterium; assembly: GCA_964351745.1. Taxonomy (GTDB): domain Bacteria; phylum Pseudomonadota; class Gammaproteobacteria; order Berkiellales; family Berkiellaceae; genus CAYNJF01. The sequence continues at coordinate 7,551 of CAYGPI010000034.1, read as the reverse complement.
TAGATGCTAAAGCATCTTGTGCTATGGCCGTCGCTGAAGCTGTCACCAATATCATGGGTGCTGATATCCAACAAATGTCAGATATTAAGCTGTCATGTAATTGGATGGCCGCTTGCGGCTCAAACACAGACGATAAGGCTTTGTGGGATGGTGTTGAAGAGATAGGTGCTCATTTATGCCCAGCGTTGGGCTTGGCTGTGCCAGTTGGCAAAGATTCTTTGTCTATGAAAACGGTTTGGCGTGATGAGCATGGAACTTTTAATGTTAAGTCACCTTTATCTCTAGTTGTTTCTGCTTTTTCTCCAGTCCAAGATGTTCGCTTATGCGTGACGCCTGAGCTTGCGAACATACCTAGTAAGCTTCTTTTTGTTGATTTAGCAAAAGGTCAGCAGAGGATGGGAGGGAGTTGCTATCAACAAATTCAAAACCACTTAAGTGGTGATACGCCTCAAGTTGAGGACCCAGTTTTGATAACTCAAGTCTTCAAGGCTTTACAATCTGCGAAGCAAAATAAGTGGATCAAAGCTTATCATGATAAATCTGATGGCGGCTTAGCTGCAACCCTACTTGAAATGAGTTTTGCATCAAGGCTTGGGCTAGAGATTGATTTATCAGCGATGTGTCTTGGGTCACCACTCGTAAGTTTGCTGAATGAAGAGTTAGGTTGTGTGATACAGGTGGCAAACCAAGATGTCTCTAATCTTATGGCATTGTTCGAACAGCATGATCTCAGCGCTTATGTGCATGAGATTGGTAGTATTCGTTTAGATCAAAAAATACGTTTTTGTTTAGGGCAAGATTGTTTGTACGAAACAACACGCAGTCGAGCTGAGCAAAACTGGTCTCAGGTTAGTTTTAAAATGCAATCACTAAGGGATGAGCCTTGTGCTGCTAAATCAGCATTTGAAATGATAGAGGAAGATAGCGTTGGCTTGTATTCACATGTGCCATTTAAAGTAAGCGCACCTATGATCCATACTCAAAAGCCTAGAGTGGCCATTTTGCGTGAGCAAGGGATCAATGGTCAGCTAGAGATGGCTCAAGCCTTTAGAGTTGCAGGCTTTGATGCAATCGATGTGACCATGACCGATCTTTTGATGGGTCACATGGATTTGTCTTCTTTTCAGGTGATGGCGGTGTGTGGTGGCTTTTCATATGGCGATGTTTTGGGAGCAGGCAAGGGCTGGGCGAATACTATATTACACAGTGAGCGCTTAAAGACTTCGTTTTTACAGTTTTTCGAGCGTCCAGATACGCTAAGCCTGGGGATTTGTAACGGCTGTCAAATGCTATCACAACTTAAATCAATGATTCCAGGAGCAAGCCACTGGCCGACTTTTTTAGAGAATAGCTCCAGACAATTTGAGGCGCGATTAAGTTTAGTCAAAGTAGCTTCATCTCCATCCCTGATTTTTAATGGTATGGAAGGTGCCATTTTGCCCATTGTGGTGTCTCATGGTGAAGGTCGTGCCACGTTTGATGAATCAGATCTTGTGATGCTAGAACGAAACCACTTAGCAGCGCTTCATTATATTGATCCAAGAGACGCAGAGCACACGCAGCTCTATCCTTTTAACCCAAACGGCTCAACCAGTGGGGTCGGAGCTGTGTCGAGTATGGATGGACGTGCTACAATTATGATGCCACACCCAGAAAGGGTCTTTAGGGCTGTCCAAATGTCTTGGTGTCCGCCACAGTGGGGTGAGCAGAGTCCATGGCAGCAATTATTTTATAATGCCGCAAGACAATTGGATTAGTTAATCAAAGAGATGCGTCGCAAAAATATACGGATTGAGAATACATGTTAAAATTTACACGATGTCTGGATCCTGATACAGGTCATGAGTGGATTGAGACAGATCTAAGGGGGAAATCTCTTTTAACTCAATCCTTGCTGAATAAAGGCACAGCTTTTACTCGTGAAGAGCGTGATACCTTGGGGCTCCTAGGTAAGCTTCCTTATGAAGTTGAGACCTTAGAGCAACAAGTTCTTCGAGCCCGTTACCAGTACAAGCGTTATCCAAGTGTTCTGCAAAAACATATTTATCTTAATAATTTGCATGATAAAAATGAAGTGGTCTTTTACAAATTATGCTCTGAAGATATTCTTGACATTTTCCCAATGATTTATACACCTGGTGTTGGCTCCGCGGTGAAAGAATTTAGCCATGAATTTAGGCAGCCTCGAGGCGTTTATATTTCTTTACCAGACATTGATAAAATTGATGAAATTTTAGATAGTCGAACTCATCCTGAAGTTGATCTGTTTGTCGTCACTGATGGTGAAGGTGTTTTGGGGATTGGTGATCAAGGTATTGGCGGCATGGATATTCCAATTGCTAAATTGATAGTTTATAGCCTTTGTGGACTTGATCCTTATAGAGCCGTGCCTATCATGCTTGATGCAGGGACAGATAATCAAACCCTTTTAAATGATCCAATGTATTTGGGTTGGCGTCATAAGCGAGTCCGTGGCCAAGAGTATGATGATTTTGTGGATGCTTTTGTGCAAGCTGTTTCAAAAAGATTTCCTAAATCCTTTATTCACTGGGAAGATTTTGGTCGCAGCAATGCTCGACGTATTTTAGAAAAGTATCAGGATTTTCACTGTAGTTTTAATGATGATATGCAGGGCACAGGGGTTGTGACGCTGGCTGCTATGTTGGCGGGTATCGGTGCCACAGATGTGCCGTTAGAGAATCAAAGAGTGATTATTTATGGTGCAGGCACAGCTGGTGTTGGCATTGCCGATCAGTTATGTGATGCCATGATTCGTTCTGGCATATCAGTGCAAGACGCTAGAAAGGCTTTTTGGCTGATAGATAAAAATGGTTTATTGATGACTGACAGTTCAACGCTGACAGAATTTCAAAAACCGTATGCGAAAGAGGCCAAAGATATAGAGGCATGGACTGAAACAGAAACTTTAGACTTAGCAACTGTTGCCAAAGAAGTCCATCCAACAATTATGGTGGGCTGCTCTACTGTAAGGGGCGCTTTTACTGAGGAAATTATTAAAGACATTGCCGATCACGTTGCAAGACCTATTATTTTCCCCTTATCAAACCCTACAGAAAATTGCGAGGCGCAGCCAAATAATATTTTACAATGGACAGAAGGTCGCGCTTTAATTGCGACAGGAAGCCCTTTCGATCCGGTTGAATATAATGGTAAGAAATATGTGATAGCACAGTGCAATAACGCGTTATCATTTCCTGGCTTAGGTTTAGGAGTGGTTGCGGCGCAAGCAAGCAAATTAACAGATAATATGCTGTGGGCCGCAAGTTTGGCTTTAAGTGACATTTCCCCAGTGAGAAGTGATCCAACTAAGCCTTTGTTACCTGGTTTTAAAGGGATCCGTAAAATTGCCTTAACGATTGCAAAAGAAGTTGCCAAGCAGGCACAAAAGGATGGGGTTTCACAAGTCGAACATCAGGGGAATTTTACAGATTTAGTGAAGAAAAATCTTTGGTCCCCGCGGTATCAGCCAATTAAGCCACGATCTGAAAAGAAAGAATAACGGACTGCTTAAAAAGGAATGCTGCCTTTTTGGCAGCATTCTTTTTTGTTTATCTCTTAATGTGGTCGGCCGAATGGTAGCATTCTCTTTAAGACATTATCTTTTTTAATAAAGTGGTGATAAAGAGCCGCTAGAAGATGTAAAGAAACTAAGGCTATGATTACCCAACCTGTGATCTCATGAGCATCATGAAAGAGACTGCTAAGCTCTTTATTAACCTCAAAAGGGTTAGGGACTTGTAAACCAAAAAATTTCATGCCGTATCCACTCAGTTGGGACATAAGCATACCTGTGAGGGGCATGGCTAGCATGACGACATAAAGCAAGCCATGAGTTACTTTTGATAAGAAAATCTCCCACGGAGCAGGCTGGCCAGGATAGCTAGGTCTTTGGCCAAAATGTCGCCAAATGAGCATGAGCAGTGCTAACATAAACAGCAGCATCCCAACCGACTTATGTAAGAAGATATATTCTAGTTTTTCTGGGGCATTGTCTTCAAAAAAATTTCGACGGTAGATTAAGAAGTACTGTAAGCAAAAGAGCAGAAAAATTGACCAGTGCAGTATTTTAGTTAACGAGCCAAACTTTTTTGCGGTATTCTTAAAAGACATTATTATTTTTCCTGTATTATAATTAATTGTACTGATAACTATGAATGATGGGGCATGTCATTAACTGAATGCTCTATAATTTTGAAGATCGTGATTAGTCTGTACTTTTTCTTTAGTGAGAGTTTTATTTAAAGAATATTAAAGCTATTTTACAGTTATCACGATATTTTGCCTATTCATTTATGGATTTTTTTGTAACTGCTTTTATGAACTTGTTATAGCCATACCCTTCAATATCGTGGATGGATTGTTATAATTAAGTTAGGTTTAAAAGTTTCATTCTTACAATAATGGATGTTTCATGCTAAACAAAGATAAAAATAAAGAAATTGTTTTTATAGCTCGTCAACCAATTTTCAAATCTAATCTTGAGGTTGTTGCTTATGAGCTGCTATTTAGAACAGGTGATGTAGAGCATTCAGGCGTTGGTAAAGAGGATAATGTCGCTACGCAGCAAGTTGTTATCAATACTTTCACAGAGCTAGGGCTTAGTCGTGTTGTTGGAGAGCATCTTGCTTTTATAAATTTAACACGCCAAATGTTGTTATCTCCACTGCCTCTTCCTCATGATCGTGTGGTGATTGAGATTCTTGAGACCGTAGAGCCAGATCAAGAGGTGATTGATGCTTGTAAAAGACTAGTGAAGGAAGGATTTAGGTTAGCACTAGATGATTTTACATATCGTCAAGAGATGATCCCTTTGTTGGAGATATGTGATTTTGTCAAAATCGATCTTAGAGAGCATTCTCAAAAACAAGTGGTAGCTCTTTTAAAAGAGCTAAAGAAATATTCACTGCAATTGATTGCAGAAAAAATCGAAACTAATGAAGAGCTTGAGTTTTGTAAAGATGCCGGGTTTGATTTTTTTCAAGGATATTTTTTAAGTAAGCCAAAAATTGTATCTGGCAAAAAGTCATCGGCAGACAAATTGTCGATTACTCGACTCTTAGCTGAGTTGCGAAATCCAGATAATAATGTGGTAGAGATTGAGAAGATATTGGCGAGTGATCCCAAGTTAAGTTTTAAACTGCTACAAATTATTAATTCAGCAGCTTATGCCAAAGTTAAAAAGATAGAATCTATCCATCAGGCTATTGTTTATATGGGACTTGAAAAACTAAGAGAGTGGGGCTCCTTAATTGCATTAAGTGCCGTGTCTAGTCGTTCACCTGAGCAAATGTTAAATGCCATGATACGCGCAAAAATGTGTGAGCTTCTTGCCAATCATATTGGCGAGCAACAATCATCGGATCGTTATTTTATGGTTGGCTTGTTTTCAATGTTAGATGCGCTACTCGATGAAGAATTAATTACGCTATTGGAAAAGATTAATATTGATCAAGACGCAACAAAGGCTTTGCTACAGAAAGAAGGTAGCATGGGTGAGATCTTAAAAGATGTGCTTTCTTATGAAAATGCACATTGGGAAAATCTTGATGTCGCTAAAATTGAAACAGGGCTCTACCGAGACGCTTATTTCGAAAGCATCTCTTGGGCGATGGAAACAGCAAGAACCTTAAAATAGGCTCTTGCTTAGCGGCTTATACAAAACTAGATATAAAGATAGCCAAGATGCCAATGGGTGCAACCCATCTTACTGTGATTAGCCAGAGCTTATGCGTCAGCTTGTTGTTAGCTCCGAGAGCTTCTTGTGTCACCTTCTTGTCAATGACCCAGCCTGCAAAAACAGCAAAAGCAAGGCCACCTAAGGGCAAGAGTATGTTAAGTGGTAGAAGGGTTAATAAAGTAAATACGTCCCACTGTCCTATGGGATGGAAGTTAGCTCCGATATTAAAAGATAAAAGAGCCCCTATCCCTAATGCCCAGGCTAGCGTGCCAACAACAATAGTCGCTTTGCTACGGCTTAATCTTGTCTTTTCAACGATGAGCATGGCCAGTGGCTCCGCTAGAGAAAAGGTCGATGTCCAAGCTGCAAAGACTAAAAGAAGAAAAAAGGAAGCTGCTATTAACTGCCCAAAAGGTAAGCCGCTAAATGAAATAGGCAATATTTTATACATGAGGCCGACGCCTTCAGCCACAGGCAATTGGTAGGCAAAGACAATTGGAAAAATAGCTAGACCAGCTAGTAGTGCTACCAGTGTATCGAGTACAGCAACAATAGCTAAGGTTTTACTTAAAGAGGTTTTAGGCGGCAGATAAGCCCCGTATACCAGCAAGGCGCCACCACCTAATGCTAGGGTAAAGAAAGCGTGTCCCATAGCTGAAAGCAAAACACTTCGATTGATTTGGCTGAGATCGAAGGAAAATAGAAATTTAAAAGCAGCCCCAAAATCTCCGACAATACAAGCATAGCCAACAAGAACTAACAGCAAAATAAAGAGCATAGGCATGAGTATATTAGAAGCCAACTCAATGCCTTTTTCTATGCCACGAGCGACAACAACCAAGGTCATCAGCATGAAAATGCTATGCCATAAGAGAAGACGTGAAGGGGACGCCATAAGCTCGTCCCAGATGAACGTTACTTGAGTGGGACTAACATGGTTAAACGTCCCTTTGAGTGCCATGACAAAATAGGCGAGAGACCATCCGGCAACGACGGAATAAAAAGACAGAACACAAAGGAGAGCCAAGGCACCTAACCAACCAAATGTTGACCATAAAGGTGTGTGTTTTGCCTTGATGGCTAATTCTTTTAAGCTGTCAACAGGGTTTTTTCGGCCTAGTTTTCCAATCATAACCTCAGCTATCATGGTGGGTAGACCAATTAAGATAACAAAGACAAGATAAACCAGGACAAAAGCGCTGCCGCCATTGTCTCCAACCATGTATGGAAATTTCCAAATATTTCCAAGTCCGACAGCAGCGCCCGTTGTTGCCATGATAAAGGTAAAAGCTGAACGCCATTGCCCGTGTTGGGTCGCACTTGTTGAAACTCCCGACATAAGTTAGCCTTATAGGTTTTAAATAGGGTTATTAAAAGGTAATCATAATATCATTTTTATGGAGTGACTGACTAGTCTAAGAGCTAGGTTAGAATGGCTTAATTATCTGATGTTCCTTGCTGCGTTTTTGCATTTTCAGGCGCGGAGCCAGTTTCGTCTTTGAAAATATCATCGTCAAAAAATTGACTAACTTCATTCGCTAACGCTTGCCATTCATCAATGTCAGCCTCATTCTCGGTTGCGCTTGAATCGCTATTAGCATTTTTTGACGATAAGGAGCCAATTGGGGGCGGTAAGATGCTGTGAGACTCAGTGTCTTCGTTTTTATTTAAAAGGTGACGGACTTTTTGCTCATTAAGATGCAATAGATGATTCATATTTGGGCTAGCTGCATATTTTTCATCATCACGAAGAGGAATGGCCATGGTTAGTTTATCAAAGAGCACATTATTACGAACCTTCAATGTTTGGAAATTACTATCAAACACAGCCTGAAACTCAATAGAGTTATGTA
>CAYGPI010000033.1:4174-26354 GCA_964351745.1 uncultured Francisellaceae bacterium | reverse complement strand
TGGTAGAGCAGTGGACTTTTAATCCATTGGTCGAAGGTTCGAATCCTTCACGGCCCACCATAAGTTACTTTCACTCACTTAATATCAAGTTATCCGTTAAGGCTTTGTTTAGCTCTTAGATTTTGTTAACAATATGATATTGTTTTAAAAAATAAACTATATCTTTATCTTAGTTCTTAAACTTAAGTTTAAAATCATTAGCCATTTTGTTGCTGATAAGATTTTTTTTAAGCCTTAAGCATCAATTTTTTTAGATAATTTGTATTTACCCCTGTTTTTTGTGTACATTCCCGTTTAATATGCTAAGCTATCTTTGACTACGCGAAAGCGTGGTTTATATTGCTTACTTTTTTAAGTTACCTTGACGGCTTTTATTAGCAAGGTCTTAATAAAAAAACTGTTTGTAATGTTATTTATGTTGCGATTGTAGCGTTGATGCATTATAGGTAGTTATTGAGACAGTTAAGGGGAGAACTTGAGTGCAAGAGTAGTATAAGTCACCCTTTTGTATTTATTATTAATTAATTATTTTTCATTTTGACTGATAAGGAATGGGTTCATGAAAAGAGCACTCAAACTTTCTTTAGCCGCACTAGCTGCAGCTTCAATCGTAGCACCAGTACAGGCTGCTTCTTGGGATAAAGTTGCTGTTAAAATTGCAGGCACATATACAGAAGCAACAGGAAATGGTCTTCATTTCGCTGAAGTTCTATCTGCACCAACAGCTGCTGCTGGCCAATGGCGCCCAGTGAATGTTCAGCCTGATCACACTTGGGATTATTCTGCAGGGTTATCCTTCCGTTTAGCTGGCAATGATACAAGATTGTTTTTTGAATATGATCATTTTAAAGATGACGAGTCACGTATCATAAGCGGAGTTGGTGTTTCTGCCTTAGGTGTAAATGCTGGTGCTGTCCTTGTGACAACAGTTTCTTCTACTGTTGAGCATAAAGAGCGTGATTTCAGATTTGGTTTGGTGCATACATTGCATTTTGGTCCTAAATTTGACGTAGACGTAGCTGGAGCTCTTGAGTACGCGAAAATGCAACGTCGTCAAAACACACAAGCTCGTGATGCTGCAGGTCTTGTGCATGCTTCTGAAACTTTCAATGAAGCTGAAGGTTTTGGTCCTAATATGTCTGCAACAGGTCGCGTATACCCTTGGGGTGACCATAACAGAGATTGGAACTTCTACGCTAAAGCTGGTGTAGCGTTACTATATTCTGATATTACAGCAACACACCAACAACGCATTATTTCTGCGAACCCAGTTGCTTTTGTAGGTGGTACATCATTTAACCCTGAAGATTCAAAATCTATCCTAACTAGAGTAGAAGCAGACTTAGGCGTTGAGTGGACTCGTGTTATGAGAGCTGATTTCTCTGATTTGTCAATGGGTGTGAAACTTGGTATTAAATATCAAAACACAACCAATGCATTTAAAAATGGCGATCTGTTCCAGGCTGGACCAAGTGGCCTTGGTGGAATTAACACAAGCCCTGATGACTTCGGTCGTATGGGTCCATTCCTTGAATTTAAACTTGGCGGTGCCAACGCTTAATTCCAAGCGAGTGATAGAAAGGGGAGCTTCGGCTCCCTTTTTTTATGCTAAATTTTTGGTTTAATAGTATAATCTTTGAAATAATGGATCTGTCTTTTGGTTACTTTTTGAGCTGGACGGCTCTTTATAAAGTGATTTAAATAATGCGGAGCACGGAATTAGCTAAGCAGCTTGTGCTGCATAATGAAGATCAGTTTTATGTTGTTCAATTCTTATTTATTTCTGTTTGCTTTTTTGCCTCTGACTTTAATTGGTTTTTATGGTTTAGGTAAGTCTTCTAATAAGCAAGCAGCCATTGTTTGGTTAGTTTTAGCTTCTCTTTTCTTTTACGGCTGGTGGAGCCCTGCTTATCTTATTTTGATACTTGCTTCGATGCTGTTTAATTATGCAGTTGGCATATGTTTAGCAAGATCAGTTATATATCGAAAGATGACTTGTACGTTGGGAGTGATAGCCAATTTAAGTTTGCTTGCTTATTATAAATATGCAAACTTCTTTGTCGACAACTTGAATGCATTGACTGGCTCCGACATTGTTTTAACCAAAGTCATCTTGCCCTTAGCGATTTCTTTTTTTACTTTCCAACAAATAGCTTATCTGATTGATGCTTATAAAGAAAAAGTAAAGGAGCATCGATTTTGGGATTATTGTTTGTTTGTGACTTTTTTCCCGCAATTGATTGCTGGTCCTATTGTTCATCATCAAGAGATGTTGCCGCAATTTCAGCGAAAAGGTCTTTTCGACTTTATGCCCAGAAATTTTTCGATAGGCTTTACTATTTTTTTCATAGGTCTTTTTAAAAAAGTAGTGTTAGCGGATAACATCGCTCCCTTTGGCACTTCAGTGTTTGAGGCTGCTGAATTTGGGGTGAGTCTTACGATGTTAGAAGCTTGGATGGGTGCGCTAGCCTACACCCTTCAGCTTTATTTCGACTTTTCCGGATATTCAGATATGGCCATAGGTTTAGCTAGGCTTTTTGGCATACGCTTGCCTATCAATTTTAACTCGCCCTATAAATCAAAAAATATCATTGAGTTTTGGCGCCGCTGGCATATGACGTTATCTCGCTTTTTGCGAGATTATGTCTACATCCCTTTGGGAGGCAATCGTCTTGGCTCTTTTAATCGATATAGAAACTTAATAATAACCATGCTTTTGGGCGGACTATGGCATGGTGCTGCTTGGAATTTTGTGATTTGGGGCGGCCTACATGGTTTATTTTTGGTCATCAATCAATGGTTTATCAAATTAAGACTGTCCCATTTCGGTTTGGGGCGACCCATCACGTTAGTAGCCATTGTTGTGGCTTGGATCTTTTTTAGAGCTACAGATTTTAATGCTGCGATGTTACTTTTAAAATCTATGTTTGGCTTTAATGGCTTTGATTTACCTTATTTTATGAAACCTTATCTTGAAAACGCACTTTCTTTCACACAGCTTACTTTTAGTGGAGAATATGCCAATGCGGGTAGGTTGTGGCCTAAAGCCGGCAGTATGCTTGTCCTGTTATTAGGCTTGGTTTGGTTTTTTCCCAACACCCAAGAGCTTACTAAGCGGTATAGGCCCACTTTGTCGGTGATAAAATCTAGTAACCTCTTAATATGGCGACCAACAATGCCTTGGGCTGTCATCATCTCCTTGATGGCATTATTGAGTATCTTACATTTTATGACTATTTCTGAATTCTTATATTATCAGTTTTAAAACTATGTTTAAAAAATATCTAATCAATTTGGTTGTTGCGCTCTCTTTCATCACAGCGTCTATTTTGGCTTTTAATTGGGTCATCAACCCTTACCAATTATGGCAAGGGATATCTTTCAATATGAATGCTACTAAACCATCACTAGATCATCGTCGTTTTAAGGTGGCGACAGCTTTGCGAGAGCAGAGGCCACAAAGTATCATTCTTGGCTCTTCAAGAGCTCAGTATGGGCTATCGACGCAGCATCCTAAATGGCAACATCAGCCTGTGATAAATAGTGCTTTTGAGCAAGCTACGATGTTTGAAATCTATCAATACTTCAAGCATGCAACCAATGTATCAGATTTAAAACAAGTTGTTTTAGGGTTGGATTTTTATACCTTTAATGCTTATTTAGAGCCTGTCTCTGACTATAACGATTCATATCTCGACGTCGAAAGCTCGCAATCATCTTGGGGTAAAAAAGTTGAGGCGATGATTAGTTTGGATGGTCTCAAGGCAAGCGTCAAAACCTTAACGGCCAATCTTTTTCCAAAACCCTTATTGATTAAAGAGCATAATCTAGAAAAAAATGTTGCAGGGCTAAATATTAAAGATAAATTTAGGGCTGTTGAAAAAGGCTTTTTAGATGCTAATGTCTTTTATCCTCTCCCACACAAACAGTTTAGTTTTACATCCACCCAAAAAGAAAAACAGCCACTTGATTATTTAGAGATGATCATAAAAACCTGCAAAGAGCAGGATATAGATTTAGTCTTATTTGTATCTCCCACTCATGCTCGTATGCAAGAGCTTATAGCTGCTTTAGATTTATGGGATTCATATGAGCATTGGAAAAAAGCATTGGTTAAGATCACAAGCCAATATCCCAACATAACCTTATATGATTTTAGTGGCTATGATCCTATCCATACTGAGGATGTTGCAAGCTTGCCAGAGGATAGTCAATCTGCTACATGGTTTTATGAGTCTTCTCATTATCATGTTGATTTTGGAAATATTATTTTGGATAAAATTTTGGATCCTAGTCAAAAAAATACGCCAGGCATAGGCCGTATACTTTCCGCAGAGAATATAGAGCGTCATCTAGAGCAGGGGCGTCTTGCACAAAAAGCATATCGTCAAAGTCATGGTCTTGATATTTTAGAAATTAAGAAAATTGCTCAAAGAGCTTAAGGAAACACTAATGGGTGTTTGGGTATGAATATATTCAAGGTAATGACTTAAGTACTCCTTCACTGCCTACGTTCCTCGGCTTGTCCGCTGAACATAGAGAAAGGGCTAAACAGCGTTATTTTAAGACCTGTGTAAAGATCGCCAAGCAACGCTTTATTTCTTAAGCCGACTTTTCCGCCAAACTCTGCCTCTAACCCTCATTAATTGTTAAGATGTTGATTTAAAACAATTTTAATAGAAAATCAAAATTTGCTAGAAAGTGTAACGTAATGCATTACATGAATTACAGCCATTAACATGTATTGCGTTACATGATTTGCTGCTATTTGTATGTATCGCATTACATGTGAAATTGGGGGTAAGAAGAAAACAGCTACCCAAATCAAAGGCGTGAATAATGCTTATGTCGTTTCTGACGATATTGAGCGTGGAGCTGGACAAAAAGTTCCTTTATGGCTTTTTGGCTTTCTATATTAAAAACGGTTAAAGGCTTTAAATTTTATCTTCTAAAATAAGCTTTCTTGTATTGGCCATCCATCGAACCATGTAAGAGACGTTATGCAAAGAGGCTAAAGTATGGGCGGTTGGCTCATTGGCTTTGAATAAATGTTGCAAGTAGGCTCTAGAGTAATGTTGACAAGTAGGGCATGGGCAATCTTTTTCAATGGGAGAGAAATCTTCTGTATATTTGGCTTGTTTAATCTTCATTTGCCCTTGAGCAGTATAAAGCACAGCGTGCCTTGCCGATTTTGTAGGGTACGAGCTATCGAAAGTATCTATACCTAAAGGCACGCAGTTTTCTAAAGACGGTAAGTCGCCAATCCCAAGCAAATGATTAGGAGCCTCTGGTGGCAAATGTGGTGTCGTTGCCGCAACTGTTTCTACGAGCTGTTGCTTGGTTTTGCCAAGGCTGCCACCAATCGCAAACCCATCAAAAGCATGCTTGCCTAAGATATGGCAGCTTTGCTTTCTTAAGTCGGGATCCACACCGCCATGTACGACAGCATACATGGCTTGATTTTGAGGGTTATCCAAATGCGTTTGCAGTGAGCGAAGCTCCCAGCGATGAGTTCTGTCAAAGGATGCTTTGAGTTTTTTATCATCAATATGGTAGGGCGGCAACTCGTCGAAAGGAATAATGATATCTGCGCCAATTTCTTTTTGAGCAAGCACAGAGCTCTCAGGCGTTAACTGGATTTTTTGGCCATCTCGGTAAGAGCGAAAAACCACACCCTCTTCATCTGTTTTTAGAACGCCACCATCTTGCTGTTTGTTGCCTTGGCTTTTTAATTCATTAGCAACGCCACCATAGGCTAAGCTAAAGACTTGAAAGCCGCCAGAATCAGTAATGAGAGGGAGGTTCCTGTTAATGAATTGATGTAGACCACCTGCTTTTTGAATAAGTTTTGAGCCAGGTTGCAGCATAAGGTGGTAGGTGTTGCAAAACATGAGTTGTAGTCCCAGCTTTTCAACATCCACATTAGATAATGCTTTTAAACTACCATTTGTGCCAACAGCAACAAAATTGGGTGTGTCTATGACGCCATGAGGTGTGTAGATTCTGCCCACGCGTGCTCTAGAGCGTTTTGATTGGTGAATGACTTCAAAAGAGAAAGGCTTCATATCTTGATCCATTGTTTACTAAGTGTGGTCAAAGGAACCATGCAAGCAATCGCAATAAGTTTTATAGCAAAGCTGATTAACAAAATCTCATCAAGGTTACTCATTAAGCCATATAGGCCAATATAGGTGAATAAAGCTGTGTCTAGACCTTGGGATACAATTAAAGAAAAGCTATTTCTCAGCCATAAAGCTTTGAAGGCCTTTCTTACAAAGTGGTTGTAGAAGAAGACATCAAACAGTTGAACACTAAAAAAGACAATGAGAGACGCTGTGATAATGCGAGGATTGGGCACTAGGAGCGTTTCATAAGCAGCCTGGGTTGAATCTAAAGCCGAGGGTGCATATAGCAGGTGGATTTGGCCCATGACCATAAAGAGAATCATGCATGCGAAAGAAACGAAAATAGTTTGTTTGCACGATTTTAAATCGTAGTATTCGCGCATTAAATTGAGGCCTAGAATACTGCCTACGGCATAGATATCACTGGCGGTTGCATGAAAGCCAAACAGGTTGATTTGTTTCACAACAAATAGGTTGGCCAAAATGCCCATTAAGGCAATCCAAGCGATAAGCAAATGCTTGTTTTTGACGCATAAGAGTGTGAGTAGCGCGATTAGCAGCGAGCTAAAGATAAAAATTAAGTTATTAGTCATATGCTCTTCATCATTTAGAAACCGCGCTCAGCATACCCTAGATCGGATAGTTTATTAACCAATCACGGGGCAAATCGTGGATTTAATGGCAAATACTTCATATACTTTTGAGGTAATTAGTTAACTGTCAAACTGCTGGGGTTTTGGGAAATATTCACTCCTTTATTTCGCAAGCAAATGGCCGGGGAAATAAGCACAAGCTCTGCACCAATAAGCATGAATTCATATTGCCAAATATTGCCGACATCGATGTCTGATGGAGGAATAAACCCTAAGACAATCACTGCGAGGCTAACGATGAAGCCAAGACCGCCTACAATGAGCATGCCCCAATTTCCGCCAGGGATTTTGAATGGGCGAGCAGCGCTCTTTTCGCAAAAGCGTAGTTTGATGGCGCTTAGAAATAATACGGCATACATGATAAATGCGAGCTGAGCTGCCATGGCAGATAAAAACCAATAAGCGCTTTTTACAGTAGGTAGCATAAGATACACAAGCACTAATATTGAGCAGATGCAGCCTTGAAGCAATAAAATAGTCATAGGTACACCATAACGATTTGTTTGGCTTAATCGCTCTGGGAGGAGGCCATCACTGGCTGCGGCAAACAAACCTTTGGTTGGGCCAATAATCCAGGTGGCAACGGCGCAGATACCACCAATCACAACACATCCAGCAACCCAAGGAGCAGCTTGTGTAATCCCTAACTCATTAAAGAACAAAATAAAGGCTTGAATGATCCCCGTGACAATATCAAGATCTTTTTCTGGAACAACGACTGCAATCGCAAGAGACGCCAGGGTTAAACTTAAACTAATAATGATGGTCGATATGAGCAAAGCCTTAGGATAATCTTTGGCTGGATTTTTGACCTCAAGGACGTGAACAGAAGACATTTCTAAGCCCAAGAGGCTAAAAAGGATCCCAGTAAAAAAAACCATTTGCCCAATATTATCTATTTTAGGCAAAGCGTTTTCCCACCCAAAGGCTGTTTCGCTGGGGTTGCCTGACCATAGCCAGTATGCGCCTAACCCAATGATTAGTAGCATGGGGGTTAAGGTGCCAACAAGTGAGCCAAAAGTTGAAACCCATGAGGATAATTTCATACCAAAACAGTTAAGGAGTGTGCAGCCCCAAAAAATGATTAAAACGGTTGAGACCATGAAGATCTTGTTTTCAACTAAAAGGGGATCATAAAGATAAGCACAAGTACCAGCCATAAGCGTTAAAATGGTTGGGTACCATACAATGTTGTAAATCCATTGAAGGTAAACGACTAAGAATCCAAAGCGAACACCAAAAGCTCTCTTTACCCAACTGTAAAGACCACCTTTCTCTGGGAATGCAGTTGAAAGCTCGGCTGTAATCAGGGCTGTTGGGATGAAAAAGAGGCAAGTTGCCGCAAAATATAAGAAAATAATAGAGAATCCATAACTAGCAGCCATTGGAAGGGTTCGGATGCTATCAACAGCAATGACGTTAATCATGACCAGAGAAAAGACGCTTAGCACACGCTTGTTATCTAAAGGTTTCATATCCATAGTGCTCTTCAATATCTCGTAACGAGAACGGTTCGATTATATTTCTTTGAAATAATGTAGTAGTACGATACTACAGATTTGTTTCCCACAATTCAACAAAAAGCGATAAGATAAACCAAATAGTACCTGGATGGTGAAAGCTATGGAAATTCGAGAGGCTACACTTGATGATATTGATGCTTTGTTAAGGATTAGACGCCTAGCTATTGAAAATTCTTTGCGATTTGATCTCACTCGTGAAATGTTGGTCAAATCACTTTCAAGCCATTGCAAAGCTTTTGTTTTGTTATCAGATAACGAAGAAGTCGTTGGCTTCTCTATGGCAGACAAAGCTGGATGTCAAATTTGGGGTCTGTTTGTTTGGGAGCCATATCAAGGCAAGGGTTACGGAAAATTGTTATTAAAAATAGCTTCAAATTGGTTGTTTTCAAAGCGAATTGGCATTCTAAGGAAGAAAATTAAGTCAATCACCTTGTCCACGGATCCAAAATCAAATGCTCATGATTTTTATTATCAGATGGGTTGGAGAGCCATAGGTCATGACAGTCATGGCGACAGCATTTTTGAACTTACCGAAGAAAGACACCGGCTTTGCGATACAATTCATGATTCATCAAAAACCTAATTTTAAAGATTTTAGGCTTTGGAGGGGGGTTTTGTTTGATGTGGCGGTAGTAAAGGTGTAAATTAGCTGACATCCTTTTTGATATGAAGCGCCATTGTGATCCAATTTAAATCTCTTAGCTATAGCCGCGGCCAGCAAACACTTGTTGAAAATGCCACCCTTAATATTCCCCAAAGTTCGCGCATAGGGTTTGTTGGTGCTAATGGCTCTGGTAAGTCATCTTTGTTTAAATTAATTTTAGGTGAGATAGAGGTCGAGGCTGGTGAGTACTTTATTTCTAAAAAAGTTAAAATAAATCACGTTGCCCAAGAAGTACCGAGCTCTGAGCAAGCTTCCTTAGAATTTGTGCTTGATGGTTATAAAGAGTATCGAGCTTTAGAGCAATCTTTGACACAAGCCGAACTCACCGGAGATTATGATAGCCTTGTTGAATTATATGAAGACTGGGAAAGCATGGGTGGAAGTGCTATCGCTATCAATGCTACAAAAATTCTAATAGGACTAGGGTTTAGTCAAGAGCAAATCAACATGCCAGTCAATGCTTTTTCAGGCGGTTGGCGAGTAAGATTGCAACTAGCTCGAGCTTTGTTAAGTCCTTCTGATCTGTTACTCATGGATGAGCCAACCAATCACCTAGATCTTGAGGCTATCATCTGGCTTGAAAAGTGGTGTCGAAATTATGTCGGTACAATGATTATTATTGCGCATGATGTTTCCTTTTTAGATAATGTTGTTGATCACATTGTGCACCTCGAGCAGAAAACACTGAATCTCTATAAAGGCCATTACTCAACTTTTGTTAAAACAAGAGCTGAGAAACTTGCTTTGAATGAAAAAGCCCACGAGAAGCAACAAAAAGAGAGGGCTCACCTTGAGAGCTTTATTAATCGATTTAAAGCCAAAGCATCGAAAGCTAAGCAAGCACAATCACGCATGAAGCGCCTTGCTAAAATGGAAGATGTTGCTGCATTACACGCTTCATCACCCGTTCATTTTACTTTTGAGCAAGTAGAGGCGCCTAATCCTCTGGTTCGTATTCAAAAAGGAGTTTTAGGTTACGATGGTAAGCCTCTACTTGAAGGGATTAGTTTTTATTTAGCCCCTGGCGATAGAATTGCACTATTAGGAAAAAATGGCGAAGGTAAATCAACCTTTGTTAAGTGCTTGGCCAATCAACTTGAGTTGATGGGGGGAGATTATTACAGCGCTAGTAAATTAAAGGTTGGTTATTTCGCTCAACACCAAATTGAAGCGCTTGATTTAGAGCAAGGCCCTTATGAAATTATTCATGAGCAGCGACCAAATTGGAGAGAAGTAGAGATTAGAAGCTTTTTAGGAAGTTTTCAATTTGTTGGGGATAAAGTTTTTCTTAAGGCGCAAAGTTTATCTGGGGGCGAGCGAGCAAGATTAGCTTTGGCTTTACTCGTGCTAGATAAGCCACAGATTATTTTACTAGATGAGCCAACCAATCACCTTGATATTGAAATGCGTGAGGCTTTGGCTTTAGCTTTACAATATTTTAATGGCGCTTTAGTGATCGTATCGCATGATAGAGCCTTTATTGAGTCTTGTTGTGACACTTTAGTGTTGATTGATCAAGGCAAAGTTCAAGAGTATCGAGACAGTATTGAAGATTATGTACAATGGGTCCGTCAACCAGTACAAGCGCCAAAGAGCTCTGCTGTCACGAAAGAGAAATCAACAAGCCATAAGCAAAATAGAGCACTAACCAATCAAGTTAAAAAAGCTGAGAAAGAAATTGAGCGTTTTGAGAAACAATTAAAAGAGATTGACGTTAAATTGGGCAATCCTGCGATTTACGATGATCCACAAGCTTTAGAAAAATGCTTGAAAAATCGCGATGCTTCAAAAAGAAAATTACAAGCAGCAGAATTAGCTTGGGAAGATGCTCAAAGTGAACTAGAGAAAGATCAAGGATAATCGGTATGATAAAACCAGGTGATGATGTAACCATGACGTTTCAACTTCTCGATGAGACAGGCAAGGTATGGGATGATGCAACGAAAGAAGAGCCTTTTACTTATAGGCACGGTGAAAATAAGTTGATGAGCTCTGTCGAAAGTGCTATCACTGGAAAGAAAGTTGGTGACACTTTTGCTGTTTCAATCCCGCCGGAGCAAGGGTACGGTTTGGTGCAAGAGAATCTTAAAAAAACATTACCGCGAGATCATTTTAAAGACATTCAAAATTTAAAAGTAGGCATGACGTTTACGTTATCTGAAGATGCCCATATTAGTTTTAGTGTGACAGACATTGATGAAGCGCAAGTGCATGTTGATGCTAACCATCCATTAGCAGGCAAGACGCTATCTTTTGAAATCGAGATATTAAGCGTTCAATCCCAGTAAAAAATTTTTAATCCAAGTTGTAACTCTATGAATGCATAGCGTTTAGCATTAGGCGTGCCTACACAATTATGGTGCATGATGCCCAAACAAAGCTATTGAGAAACTATCATCTTTGTCGATAGAAAGAAGGAGAGTTACAAAGAGATTATGAATCATGTCAAAAGAGCCGCTGGAAAATCTTTCGCAAAGCAACAAAAGGCTAAGTTACCGCTTAGGCCGCAGTGCGATGATAGGTTTTTCAAAGCTGTTACTTGTTCCAGGCGCTAGAAAGCTGTTTAACAGATCATTTTTAGGGGCTTGCAGTTATGTCAATCATTTAACAGGCAAAGGGAAGTCAAGATTAGCATTGACGCATTTGCTGAAACTGCTTGAAAGCGGTCGGTTTAAAAATAAGCAAGCGCATCAATGGTGGCATCTCATGCGCCAAGCCATTTCTATTGCACAAGATACTCAATTAGATGGGCAACCACCTCCAAACGACGAAATTAGACGATTAATTGAGCTTGCCCAAGTGGCGCCTCAGCCCGCTGTTGGTTATGACGCAGCATATTGTTTTATAGGTTTAGGGCTTTGGGCTTTTCAAATGGGTGATAGTGCTCAAGCTATTTCTCGCGTGCAACAAGCGATTGATGCAGATAATGAGTGGGGATACCCTGAGTATTTAATGGGATGGCTGGCGTTATTTCAAGAAAATATGGATCCTATTCCGCATTTTGTGCGAGCCTTAAAATTTAATTGGAGCTTTTTTCATAGAATTAATAAAGATCCAATATGCCAACAGCATCCTGATGTTATTCGTCAGGTGCGACAACAAGTCTTAAAAACTTCAACTGCAGCATCAATATCACCTTAGAGATAGAGCCATCGAGGATCATAACATGCTCGATAACCAATCATCATCACGGCTTTTGAGCTGATTGGGATGCTTCATGATGATTGTCGATCTTGGCTAAGACTTTAAAAAACATCTATTTTAATTATATTATGACACTATCGTGTATTTACCAGTTTTAATTAGGCTAGACTAAATGGTAAAATATTTAAAGTCGATTTTTTTGAGAGCTATATGAAAAAATATTTTACATTAATTTACATAAACTTAGCACTTTTATTGGTGCCAATGACGGCTTTTGCCACTGACCTAGATGATATCACTAGAACCCTTGAAACACCGGTTGTGATCATCACGAAAGTCTTATTATTTGCTTGTTATGTGGTTGGGGCAATTTTAATTTTTGCTGCTATTGCACAATATATGAACCATCGCCAAAGTCCGAAACTAGTTCCTTTAACGACGCCGGTTTTATTATTGGTTCTAGGCGTTGGCCTGTTGTTTATTCCATACTTCACAACTCTGGCTAAAGATTCAGCAAGCGCTGTTGAGCAGCAGAAGAAAGAAGGTAAAGCAAATACTGGAAAAAGTGGTTTGCTAGGAAATGGGGCAAATCGATCCGGCAATTCACAGCTGGGGCCAGGCTCTCTTCCTGAAGATGAATATTATGATGATACCGATAATAACGGCGGCAGTAATGGCGGCGGTAGCGGTGGTGGCCACTGGTCAGATAGCTACTAGTCGTATTGGCCATCTTCAAATTGACTTGAAGATGGCTTTTGTTGACCAAATATGGCTTAAAGCTTAGAAAATATAACTTCATGCCTTTTCAATATATCTTGCAAATCAAAAGATTCATCATGTTACATAGATAAAATAATTTATTGTTTACTATAAGCCTACTTGACGAGCTAAATATCCCCAAATAGTAGCGATTGAAGTATCAAGGCCAAACTCTTCACTACTTTCTTCAGAATCATCAGGCGATGTGCCATATAAATGGTAGTAACCTTCAGGACTTCGTGCTTGATCTGCGTTAGTCCGCATTTGGATGACAACATCGGTTGGGTCACCTTGGTATGTTACTTCGTTCAATTGATTGATGACAGCATTAGCCCTAGCGGCTAAAGGCAAATGTCCCGCTTCTTCAGAGCATCTTTGTTCTTCGGCAAGTCTTTGCTCCTCGGCGAGTCTTTGTTCGTCGGCGAGTCTTTGTTCTTCGGCCAGTGTTTGTTCGTCGGCGAGTCTTTGTTCTTCGGCCAGTGTTTGTGATTCGTCCATTCTTTTGTCTTATATAAGTGTTTGTTCTTCGACTAGTCTTTGCTCTTCAGCCCGCTTTTTTCTAGCTAACCTTTGCTGCTCTTTTATGTGAGCTTCATTTTGGGCGCTTGTTGGAATCTTTTCTAAAAAGGGTTGTAATATTTTAAGAGTTTGGCTTTGACCGCGACCATACGTTCTCATCTCGTCACACAACGAAGCAATTTTAGTTCGGAAAGAATCTAAGTCACTTGGCAGATGTTTGATAAGATCTTGTTGTAAAGCTAAGATTTTTGGGAACCATGAGCTTGTTGAATTGCAGCTCTTAATTAAGATATTAAACTCTACGCGCCATTGGGACGGTAGCTTGTTATATTCAAGCATAATGTGGTTCTTTCCTTGTTCACATGAAGGATTTTTATTTAAATTTATTTGGGCAGATCCTTGCCATTAAATTTTTTATTTTAAGATTTATTTCTTGATAGAAAATAGATGCATCATGAAAAAACTATGAGCTTTTAAGTATTTTTTGTCAACTTTTCTAATTTAATCTCACAGATTGAATAAATTGTTGGTTTTTTAATGATATGCCTTTGAAAATTTTATGCACAAAAAAATAGAAGGTTTTATAGTTTATTAACTTGTTTAATTTATTGACACAGCTAAAAAAAGCCTCTTTAATTTTGCTGTAGATCACTGATTTTTAAGTAAACATCATTTTTCCGATAGGGGTGCTCTATACAGTGCTGGACATAATGCGAGGGCTTGTTGACCGTTACTAACACCAATATCCACACAGTTATCCACAAATATTTATTTAGTAGAACTCCTGGCTAAAATGCTTTCAATTTCATGGCTTCTTGCTTGGATTGTTCTAATTTGCCGATCATCGTCACTTGTAAATTGCTTGGCCATTCTAAGCTGGGTTAAAGCACCTCTTAAGTCACCAATGTGGTACCGATATTCAGCTTCCATACGATGTGAAGTTACTAGATTTTTGTCCTGGGCATAAGCTTGTGATAGTAAGTGATAGATCCCAGGATCATTGGGTCTCTTTAAGGACTGTCTATGTAAAAGGTGTATGGCTTTAGGATTATTGTTTAGTGCAATATATTTTTCAGCTAAGGCTTTTGTGAGCGGATGATTATGAGGATGATTTTTTAAAGCATGCTCAAGTTTATCTACGGCTAATTCCTGGTTGCCTTGCTTCCAAAGTAGATCTGCATAATCTAAGTGGTAAAGGGATTGGTTTGGATTTTTCTTAATAAGCTCTTCAAAAACTGCTTTAGATTTTGGGTTTGAACTGTGACTTAAGGCTAGAGCGTATCCGTATTTTGCCCCTTCATAGTTTAGGTAAGTTTTTTTACTTAGAAGCTCTTCAAATCTTTTTACTGCAAGGGCAGGTGAATATTGATTGACTTGTACTCTTGCTTGTACAAGGTGGAATTGGAGACTATCTTCAACTTGCTTGTAAGGATAAGTCTCAGCTCGGCGATTAGCTTCCATGAGTCTGGACTCAGTGAGAGGATGAGTGCGCAAATATTCTGGTATCTCAGAGCCATTATAACGAGTGCTCTGACTTAGTCTTTTAAAAAAAAGAGCCATGCCTCTTGGGTCAAATCCTGCAGCCGCGAGAGATTGGATGCCAACTAAATCGGCTTCTTTCTCATTATCTCTGGTAAAGTTGATTAATGACTGTGTTGAGCCAGCCATGGTTGCTGCAAGAGCGCCAGATCCTGCTTCGGGATTTTGTGTTGCAATAATAACGGACGCAATAATGCCTGCAATGTTAGAAATTCTAACGCGTCCCATATGCTCAATGAATCGAGCTATGTGTTTAAGATGTACGTGAGCAACTTCATGAGCCATGACCCCAGCTAATTCACTTTCAGAGCTTGCAGCTAAGATTAAACCTGTGTTCACCCCGATCACACCACCAGGAACAGCAAAAGCATTAATACTGTCGTTTTCAATGGCAAAAAAAGTGTATGAATTTGGTGCAGAGCGATGAGTCGCAATGATGCGGTAGCCTATAGCGTGAAGATAATCATTAAGCACGGAGTCTTGAGAAAGCTGTAGCGATTGGCTTAACTCCCCTAATACACTGCGTGCTAGTTTTTGTTCATCTTGCGCTGAAAGAATAAGCGACGCAGGTGTTCCTAAGTCAGGTAAATCTGCGATGCTTGACGAAATGTTTGGCCACAGCGCACTAGAGGTTAACACTAATACCCGGATTAGCTTTATAATAGGAGGCGTCTTTTTTCGCAAGGCGACTTTAGGTTGCTTTATAATTTTCATACCTCTAAATAGTAACTTAAATATGTTTGTATTGATAAGCATAATCTAAAAGCAAATTAACTGGCAAATATTGGGGTTCAACGTGATTGATATTATTAAAGGCTGGTTTCAGAGGTATTTTTCTGATCCAGAAGCAGTGGTTCTAGCCATTTTGCTTATAGTTGGCTTTACTCTGATTTTAACTTGGGGATTAACCCTCGCTCCATTGATTGCAAGCATTGTTATTGCTTACCTTTTGCAGTGGATGGTCAATACTTTGACAAAACGAAAAATACCTAAACTACTAGGTGTCTTTTTCGTTTATATTGGATTCTTTAGTTTATTCTTTGTTGCTCTGTTGGTGCTTTGGCCGATTGCTTGGGAGCAAATGGTTGCCCTAGTGCATCGTTTGCCTGAGATGTTAGAGCAAGCCAAGTTGCAATTATATTTGTTGCCGGAGTCTTTTCCGGAATATATTTCTAAAGAAACCGTTGATGTCGTCATGGCCGATATGACGACAAAAACACGTCTTGTCGGACAATTGCTGTTAACAGCGACGATTAGCTCTATCCCTGGTCTCATTGCTATAGCCATTTATTTGGTTTTAGTGCCGCTCCTAGTTTTCTTTTTCTTAAAAGATCATGAAAAAATTGTAGATTGGTGTGCTAATTTTTTACCAACGAAGCGCCCTATATTAAAGCAAGTTTGGGAAGAAGTTGATTTACAAATTGGTAACTATGTTCGAGGTAAGTTCGCAGAAGTTATGATTGTTGGTGTTGCAACTTATTTCGTCTTTATTTGGTTAAAAATGCCTTACGCATTACTACTTGCCGTCTTGGTTGGACTCTCAGTTTTTGTTCCATACATTGGCGCCATGTTAGTGACTATCCCTGTTTTGCTAATTGCTTATTTTGAATGGGGGTTGGAAGCGGAATTTGTTTGGGTGAGTGTTAGTTACTTCATCATACAGATCTTAGATGGTAATGTCTTAGTGCCACTTCTATTTTCAGAGGCCGTTAACCTGCATCCGGTTGCTATTATTGTTGCTATCTTAGTTTTTGGTGGCATGTGGGGCATATGGGGTGTCTTTTTTGCCATTCCTCTAGCCACTTTGGTGAAGGCTGTTTTGACGGCTTGGCCACGCCATGGGATCCAAACGGATGGATTTGTCAAAGCTTAAGAAAGATTAAAGACTCAGGAGCGAAGTGCCATCATCACTCCTGAGTTACTTTTTAACGTAAGGCAGCGATAGCGTAATCGGCCAATCTAGAGCGCTCGCCTCTTAAAAGCGTTATATGGCCACTGTGTTGCCAATTTTTGAACTTTTGTACCACATAAGTTAGACCAGAAGTTGCCTCTGTCAAATAAGGCGTATCTATTTGCGCCACATTACCTAACACAATCATTTTTGTTCCAGGCCCTGCTCTTGTGACTAAGGTTTGCATTTGCTTGGCGGTAAGGTTTTGAGCTTCATCGATGATGACTAGCTTATTTAAAAAAGTCCGACCACGCATAAAATTCAAAGATCGAATGCGTATCTTTGATTTGATGATTTCACTGGCTTGGGCATTTTGTTTGTATTGAGCTAGTACTTCTAGGTTATCCATTAAAGCGCCCATCCATGGCGTCATTTTTTCTTCTTCCGAGCCAGGGAGGAAACCAATGTCTTCACCAACTGGCACGGTGACGCGGGTGACAATGATTTCTTTATAAAGCTCTTCATCAATGGTTTGTTTCAATGCGGCAGCTAAGGTTAAAAGTGTTTTACCTGTTCCAGCAGGGCCAACAAGCGTGACAAAATCAATGTTTGGATCAAGTAAGAAGTTTAAAGCGAAGTTTTGCTCTTGATTACGGGCATGGATCCCCCAGGTATGATTCTTAGCCTTGCGAAAGTCGCGACAATATTCGATATGGGCAAAATCGTTTTCTCTCTTTCTAACAATAGCTTCAAAATCAGTATTATCATCACTAAAGATGCAAGTATTGGCAAACCATTCTTGAGTCGCAGGGCCAGTGACTTTGTAAAAAGTTTTGCCATTCTCTTGCCAGGACTGCATGGCTTGACCGTGTGTGTCCCAAAAGTCATTTTTAAGCTTGGTAATACCTGTATGCATGACGCTTGAATCATCAAGCAATTTATCATTAAAATAGTCTTCGGCATGAACGCCTAAGACCGCAGCTTTAATTCTTAGGTT
Source organism: uncultured Francisellaceae bacterium (assembly GCA_964351745.1). Taxonomy (GTDB): domain Bacteria; phylum Pseudomonadota; class Gammaproteobacteria; order Berkiellales; family Berkiellaceae; genus CAYNJF01. The sequence goes on along the minus strand of CAYGPI010000033.1, from coordinate 8,540 downwards.
AATATCTTTCGTGACTAAAGTGATATGAACTCTTGGATCTTTTGTCTGTAGTGATAATGCAGCAGCTAGAATCGAATTATCAGGCTTGTTACCAGGTAATGTATCAGGGAGAAGGTTGGGTACACCTTTATTTTGAACAAACAATCGGCCAAGGAGAGCCGGATCCTCGGTTAACATTTCCTTTGGCAGCTTAAGAGGAATGCCATCTTCCATTTGCTCTTTAGACAAACCTTTAATGAGTCCATCCAAATATCGGCTGGTTTGACGAACGTTTCGGGCGGTGTCAGATAATCCCTTTTTCCCTTGATCTAACTCTTCTAAAACAACCATCGGTAAATAAATGTCATGCTCATGGAAATGGAGCAAAGCATTGGGATCATGCATTAAGACATTGGTATCAAGAACAAACAACCTTTTCTTAGGTTTAGCTCCAGTCTCTAAAGACTCGTATTGGCTTTTGACTTTTATCGCTGTGGTTGGCATAGGCCTCACCTCCTTGTGAGTGATCTATTTAGATCAAGAGCTATTTGTAGATCTATAAGCATGTTGGGTTACTTTTACTTTACGCCATATCAGATGCAAATTACTATCTTTATTCGATATTAATGTTACATGACAAAGACATTTTTGAGAGGTGTAAGTAACGTTTCCATGAGTTAACAGGGTTAGAGCTTTTTTGATAGAAACGTAACATAAATTAATAATAATCTAAGGTGTCCTATTGAGTAAATCTACGCTTTCGGATTGATAAACTTTGTTTGGGGCACTTTTTTATAGTGTAGTTTCATCTGCGACGTTTGTCTTGTTCTTTAAGTTTATGACTTATCAGATTTATTTTAACGGCTCTAGAAGAGCATCTAAGTTTAGCTCCTCACAATATGCCATAAAGGTGTCACGTAAAGTTGCAATATGGGCTTTAGTTGGAATTCTTATGTTAATTTGCAATTGGCACATTTTAGTTTCTGAGCGCGATGGTAAATATGTTTCAGCATTGCATTCATCAACTTGGATGCCGTTTTTGGAAAAGAAATTACATAATTCAGATAATATTCCAGGGCGATCACTGGCGATTAATTGGGCCTGGTATGGAAGGCCACTAGGTGGATTAGGGAGCATTTGCGTGCGCTTACAACTAAAGACAATGTCAGTCGTTTTATTGATTTGTCGCAGACAGCCTTCAAGCTTGGCAATAGCATGCCAGCTACCTTCTATCAGCATAATTAAGGCGATATCATCCCCAAATTTTTGTACTTTGCTTTCGAGGATATGACATTTATTTTTTGCACACATGTCTGCTAGGCGCCCGAGCATATTAGCTGAGTTAGAGCCTTGTGCGGTTAATATAATATGGTGCTTAAGTGATGACATACACGACTCCCCAAGATTGCTGCAACGAACAATAAGTCTGGGAATCTTATCATGAATAAATGGAAGTGCTAGATCCTTTTAGAGGTGAGAAACGGAGAAAACAGATAAATCATTGATAATCCTCAATAAGAAAAAATCAAGAAAAGGACACCCACAAGATGAAGCAAACAAAATAGTTGATTAACTAAATTTTTTGTTTGGGTTAATTATTAATCATCGCCAGTTCTTGCGTGGTAAGGTTGCACATGCTAGTTTTGGCGCTTAAAACTCTAAAGGGAGAAGTGGTATGTTTACGGGAAATAGTGTTGCAATTGTGACCCCGATGAACGGGTCAGGCGTTGATTACGCAGCACTTGAAAATTTAGTAAACTGGCAAATTGAAGCTGGAGTCAAGGCCATTGTGGCTGCTGGTACAACTGGTGAATCATGCACTTTAACTTCTAAAGAAACAGAGGCAGTCTTATCGGCGGTTGTACAAGCTTCTCATGGCCGGGTCCCTGTTATTGCTGGAACGGGATGCCATGCGACTTACAAGAGTATTGAGCAAACTCAAAAAGCCCAAAAACTGGGATGTGATGGGGCTCTGATTATCACGCCATATTATAATAAACCCACACAGCAGGGCCTGTTTGAGCATTATGCTGCGATTCATGATGCCTGTGATTTCCCAGTGATTCTATATAATAATCCTTCTAGGGCAGCTTGCGATTTATCCGTAGAAACAACCCTAAGGCTAGCGGAACTAAAAAACATCGTTGGGCTAAAGGATGCAACGGGAGACATGGCCAGGCACAAGGCTTTGGTGCAAGAGGCACCTAAAGCTTTTAAGTTATTTAGTGGAGATGATGGCTCATGTTTAGAGTACATGAGACTTGGTGGCCATGGCGTGATTTCGATTGCATCGAATTTAGTGCCGCAACAGATGACGGATTTAGCCCAGGCCGCAACTCATGGTGGCCTAGAAGAAGCTAGATTAATTGATCAAGCTCTCAGTTCTTTGTATACCATGCTTACTGTTGAATCAAACCCTATTCCTGTTAAATGGGCCCTAGAAAGAATGGGGCGAATTCATCGAGGGATACGCTTGCCATTAACTTGGTTAACAGAAAAAAACCAACAATCATTTATAAAAATATTAGATAAAGTCGTAGGAGCTACTCATGCATAAGTCGTTTATAATTCTTTTAAGCTTAACTTTGGTGGGGTGTGCTTCTCTTAAAGGAGATGAGGGCATGTTTAGAAATCGCGCAAAAGATTATCATGGCGCTCATCTTGTTGCTAGTTTAGAAGTTCCTGCTGATGTGGCAGCTATCTCTAAAAGCGATTTATACCCTGTTTTAGATATTGCAGAAGAAAGTCATGGGCATCTAGATTTAGAGCCACCCTATTTTGAAGAAGGAGTTGATTGATGGAAAAGAGACAGGCACTTTATTCAGGTAAAGCGAAAACATTATATACGAGTGACAAGGCAGATTGGCTGATTTGTCATTTTCGTAATGATACATCCGCCTTTGATGGTGAGAAGAAAGAGCAGTTATCTAGAAAAGGTCAGGTTAATAATTACGTGAATGCTTTTGTGATGCAGCATTTGCAATCGAAAGGTGTTGAGACTCACTTTGTTGAACTGATTTCTGAAGAAGAGTCTATCGTTAAAAGGCTCGATATGTTGCCGATTGAGTGCGTTGTGCGCAATGTGGCTGCTGGAAGTCTTTGTCGACGGTTGGGCGTTACAAGTGGACTGACCTTGTCGCCACCATTGTTTGAGTTCTTTTTGAAAAACGATGAATTGCATGATCCGATGATTAATGACTTTCATATTCAAACCTTTGGCTGGGCTAATGAGCAAGATGTCGCTCAAATGAAACAGATAACTTTTAAAATCAACGATATTTTAAAAGATTTGTTTGATAAAGCAGGCATGATTTTAGTTGATTATAAAGTTGAGTTTGGGAAAGTGGGTGATCAATTAATCCTAGGGGATGAGTTTACGCCAGACGGCTGTCGCTTATGGGATAAAGAAACTCGCAAGGTGCTTGATAAAGATCGGTTCCGCCAAAATATGGGTGGTGTCGTCGAGGCTTATGAAGAAGTGGCTGTTCGCCTAGGAGTCGATCTTCCTCAAGAGATGACTTCATGACTCAGACGATAGAAGAAAAGCTGACAGCCATTGGATTGGTTTTGCCAAAGCCAATGGTTGTTCCTAAAGATGTTCAATTACCATTTCCCTTTGTGAAAATACATGGTTCATTCGCATACATATCAGGGCATTTGCCTTTAGAAGCGAATGGTCAAATTTCAAAGTTATGCGGTAAAGTTGGTGATACTATCAGCTTAGAGCAAGGATATGAATCTGCGAAGCAAGTGGCCTTAGCTGTGTTAAGCAGTTTAAAGGATGCTTTAGGAGAGCTTGATCGAGTGAAGTCTTGGATTAGAGTCTTTGGTATGGTCAATGCGACTCCTGAATTTACTTTGCATCCTAAAGTGATTAATGGGTTTTCCGATCTGATAAATGAGCTCTACGGTGAAAGGGCTTTTCCTTCGCGATCTGCTGTTGGGATGGGCTCCTTGCCCTTTCAAGTGCCAGTGGAAGTTGAAGGCTTGGTAGAAATCGAATTGTCAGATAAAACTTAAAAAATCTTGAGTATATAAGCGCCAGCATTTTTTATGGCGCTTATATCTCAATTCATTAGACTAAAGCTTGGTTTAAGTCGTCTTTCAAATCTTCAATATTTTCGATACCGACAGATAAGCGCACTAGGCCATCATCAATGCCAAGTTTGGCTCTTTGCTCAGGGGCAATACTAGCATGTGTCATGATGCCTGGATGCTCAATGAGCGATTCAACGCCACCTAAAGACTCAGCCAGAGAAAATAATTGTACTTTCTCTAAAAGGTTTTTTGAAGCTTCAAGTCCTCCTTTAACAATTACGCTTAGCATGCCGCCAAAGTCATTCATTTGCTTTTTGGCGAGCTCATGTTGAGGGTGAGAAGTTAGTCC
>CAYGPI010000033.1:0-4164 GCA_964351745.1 uncultured Francisellaceae bacterium | reverse complement strand
ATAGATGACCTTTTCAATTTGAGCATGTGAAGACAAAAATTCTGCAAGGCTTTGAGCATTTTTGCAATGTCTTTCCATGCGAAGCGATAATGTTTTGGTTGAGCGCAAGACTAAAAAGCAATCCATAGGACCAGGGATGCTTCCAACAGCATTTTGAACAAAATGTAAGCGCTCACTTAATGATGGATCATTCACAATCACAGCACCGCCGACAACATCGGAGTGCCCACCAAGGTATTTTGTGGTTGAATGGCAGACCAAGTCAGCCCCTAAGGTGAGAGGTGTTTGTAAATAAGGGGTTGCAAAGGTATTATCAACCGCCACGATACAATCTTTGTTTGATTGATGAGCGATTGATGCGATGGCTTCTATATCAATAATTTTAAGCATAGGGTTCGTTGGGGTTTCAAGCCAAACTAGCTTTGTTTTATCTCTTAAAGCTTCCTTAAAAGCTTTGGGATCGGTCATGTCAACCAAACTAAAGGCAATGCCTAGCGGTTTGAAAATTTTATCAAAGATGCGCATGGTGCCACCATAGACATCATCACAGACAACGACATGATCACCAGCCTGAAACATATGCAAAACAGAGCTAAGGGCGGCACAGCCAGAGCTAAAACACAGCCCAAATTTCCCTTGCTCTAAACTAGCTAAATTCGCCTCTAAAGCAGCACGAGTAGGGTTACCCGTTCTGGAATATTCAAAGCCCGTGTGAACGCCTGGGCTGCTTTGTACATAGGTTGATGTTTGGAACACTGGTGTCATGATGGCGCCAGTGGTCGGATCCGGGCTTTGTCCAGCATGGATGGCCCTAGTTGAAAATCCTTGGTTTTTGTTATTTGTCATTAAATTTACTCATCATGTAATCAATCATATCGATTTTAGAAATAATGCCTTGCAGCTTTCCTTTATCTACGCAAACAGCCACTTCAGAAGCATCAAAAATTTGTGACAAATCTTCTAGAGCGCTATTGAGTGTCACAATATTACGAAGTGGTTTAGCAATCTGATGAATTTTAGATTCAATGCTAATTTCCCCAGATTGCAAGCCATGCAGGACGTCTATTTCATGCACCATGCAAGTCGGTGTTTGATCTTTATCAAGCATCGGGATTTGAGAAATGCCGTGGCTTTTAAGTGTTTTAATAAGATTGCCAACGGTCTCATCTTCTCTTGTGGTGATGAGTGCTTGGGTCCTAAATTGTAAAAGATCCATCACTGTACCCAGTTGGGATGCTTGAGATAGGAAACCATGATCTTTCATCCAAGCGTCAGAAAGAAACTTAGAAATGTAGCGTGTTGCCGAGTCTGTTAAGACGGTGACAATGGTTTTGCCGGGTCCAATTTCTTTTGCGAGCTCGCAAGCACCATGAACAATAGCCCCTGAGGAGCCGCCACAAAATAGCCCTTCTTCTTGAATAAGCCGGCGTGCCATGAGAAATGCTTGTTTGTCATTGGTTTGGCGAATATCATCCACCACAGACATATCTAAGGCTTCACACTGTATATCTTCACCAATGCCTTCAACTTTGTAAATCGCAGGCTCTACCATTTTGCCTGTGTGAAATAAATCATAATGAATACTGCCTATGGGATCGATGCCGATCATTTTGACATGAGGGGCATGCTTTCTCATGTAACGGCCAACCCCAGATATGGTGCCACCTGTTCCTGTGCCTGCGACAAAAAAATCAAACTTGCCCTTCGTCTGCTCTAAGATTTCTTTCCCAGTGGAATGATAATGAGCTTCAATGTTAGCCTGATTGTGATATTGATCGACATAAAATGCGCCAGGATTCTCTTTGGCGATGCGTTTGGCAGTATTGACGTAATGATCTGGTGAGTCGCCAGCAACATCCGTTGGTGTCACAACAACTTTGGCGCCAAAAGATTTAATCATATTGATTTTTTCAGCACTCATCTTGTCAGGCATGGTAAAAACGCATTGATAACCTTTGATAGCCGCGACCATGGCAATGGCTAGTCCAGTATTTCCAGAGGTATTTTCTACTATCATACCGCCAGGTTTAAGTAGGCCCTTTTTCTCTGCATCTTCAATGATATGTAGGGCCATGCGATCTTTGATAGAGCCAGTTGGGTTCATAAACTCACATTTGACTAAAACAGTTGCGCAACTACTGTCGTCAATGATTTTATTTAGCTTAACTAATGGGGTGTTGCCAATGGCATCTAGGATAGTGTTTTGATACAAAGTAGCCTCCATGCATCTTTAGTGTAGGCACATTATAAGGCATGAAGCATGGTTAACCAATTGGTCATTTGTAAAAGGCAGCACCTAATGATTATATGTTAGGTGCTTTACCAGAAAAAGGATGAAGCGTTAAACTAAAGCTGGGCGCTTTGGCTTTTTGGTCAAGGATCCTTGTGTCATGACACTCAGAGTGTCGGCTCCTGAATCCATTGAAGCTCCCAGAGAGAAGATTAGAGCAGGTATTTTTGGTGGCTCTTCGTTTGGGTTTATTCTGCTTTTTCTTTTGTAGCCAGTTGGAGATGGCGTCTGAAGATCGAGCGGCATTAATGGGGGTCTTTTTTTAGCATCGGGAGATTGGAACTTTAATGCCTTATCATCTTGGAAAAACAAAGGTACGAACTGTTTCTTGAAGGCTTTAATTTCTGTTGGATCAAGCAGTTCCTTTTCTAGAGGTCTAAAGTCAAATTTTGCAATTTTAGTATAGTCCTGGCCTGGGCCATTTTTTAAAACCCAAGTGACTCTTTTGGCTAATCTTGCTCGCTCATAGCCGGGTTCGAAGCTGACATGAGCGCTAAGATAAAGCTTATTGGGTGTGTCGTTGTGCTTGAGAACAAGTTTCACAAGACTTTCTGCAATATCGTTCATGATTGCATTAGTATGCTTTGTGCCAAGGAAAAAATTAGCAAAATTCTGGGCGCTGTCTCCGGCTAACGCATGGCCAGCCATGTGGCACCATTGTAACTCTTTAGTTTCAAGGCCTATGGCTTTAGCGACTCGAGTGGCTGAGCATCGCTCGGTGACTTTGGCATTCGCTGGTTTTCTTTGTCCAAGATTTGCTATTTTTGCTCGTTGTATTTTTTTCAGCAAGCTTGGCGTAATAGGGGTATCCGTGATAGATGTCACGGTACTTTCTGGTAGTCCCATATCATCAAGGATTTGGCTTAAATGCTCAAGAGGTTGCTCAGGTAGTTTAACCCTAGGTTGTTGCTCAACGCCTTTTGAGTGAAAAACCGAGATTTTTCCAAGATGCGTCTTAATGGTGCGAGTCCTGATAAGTCGCTCGCCAGTTTCTGCATGGATAATCGCCCTACTTGTGACGCCTTTATGGGGTGATTGTAGGGTGAACGCTGCGTCATCTTGATTCAATTCGCTTTGGCTTAAATTTTCCTCTGAACCATTCAAAGTACGCTCATAGACCACGTGGCAGCGTTTTGCAGGTGAGGAGGTTGCCGTACCCATTAAGGTACTGACTGGGCCATGAGAGTAACCGCGATGCGCCTTTGCTGAATAAGGCGTCCAATTTGGATCAGCTTTTAGCTCTTTCTGGCGTTGAGATAGTTTTCTTTTTTGAGCAGGCGCAAAAGTATTTAGCTCAAGGCTAGTTTCGTCTTTTTTAGGGCCATCACCACTCATAAAATACCTGTACTTCTCTACTGAAATGACGGCATTGTACTATAGTTTGTGAGCTTTCCCCAAGCCTTTACAGACGAGGTGGTGCTTTATAAGGTGAATCTGTTACTGGATCTGAAAAAATAAGTAATTTTTGGATAGCAAAATTGGCAAAAAAGAGGCTAATCAAAGCAATCATTTTGCTTGCGTATACACTCAATCCCAAGAAAACCAAGCTTGAAATGAGCCCGTATGAAAAGACTAAATTCATTAAACATAAAAGCGTGTACTTCATGGCTTCGTGAAACAAATCATTTTTGGAGTGAAAAACAAGCTCTTTGTTCAGGATGAAGTTACAAGTCCCGGAAATAACTCTTGCGAGGCTTTCTGCGACAAAGATATGCCCTAAAAAGAAAAAGCCAATAGAGAAGGCTAAGAAATCAAGCAGACCACTGATGATGGCGAAGAACAAAAATCGAAAAAAGACGTAATAAATTTTTACAGAATCTAAAAGAGGGTTAAAATGTGAAGATTGATTATGATCTTCATACACCGTAGTGATG
>CAYGPI010000032.1:0-26556 GCA_964351745.1 uncultured Francisellaceae bacterium | reverse complement strand
GTTTTTATATCAATGCTTACAATATTTTTGCTATAAAAATGGTATTAGAGCATTATCCAGTCAAAAGCATCAAAGACATTGGTAGCTTCTTTAGCCCAGTTTGGAAAATGAAAATTGGTACACTGGGTGGGAAAGAAGTGTCTCTAGATGAAATCGAGCATCAAATTTTGAGAAAAATGAATGAGCCTCGAATTCATTTCGCTATTGTTTGTGCATCTTTGAGCTGTCCTGATTTGCGGCAAGAGCCCTATCGCGCAAATACAATAGATAAAACCCTAGACATACAAACAAGTCAATTTTTAAACAACCCAAATAAGGGCATGAAAATATCCCGCAACGCCATGCAGGTCTCAAAGATTTTTGACTGGTTTGAAGATGATTTCATGGCGAAAGGTGGTGTACTCAACTTTATTACAAGTTATCATGGCGCACCTCAGAAAGTTCAATTAAGAGGTTATCTTCCTTATGATTGGTCACTAAACGAGCATAAAGAAGCATCTAGTCATCGTGACTAGATTTTGGCTGTTCTTTAAGCTTATTATCCCATTTGTAGATCCAATCTTTAACCCTACTCTTATTCTTACCAAAGTCCGAATACCCATATTGAGAGCGACTCAGCATGATGTATGTACTATCAGAGTCACTTTTCTCAATAAATTTTATATCTATTTGATCTGGAAAACGAAGCAACAATGTTCTTTGAATAAAAGAAAATTCAAGAGAGTTCCAATCTTCAGACAGTACTTTTAAGCGCGGCGCCTCTCGAATAAAACCAACGATTAGTTTGCTTAAATCTGCTTTAGTCATCGAATAGAATAGCGATTCAAAATCAGGACTCACTGGATAACCTGAAGGTGCAACTAGGGCATAATTAGGAGAGTTTGGCAATTTCACCTTATCAAAATTAATTGGATCCATCGTTTTTTGGCAACCTGCAACTGTCATAAGACAAACGAGCATAGCAACTCTTTGTATAGATGTCATGAAAATCCCTAATTCGTAGATTGAGCTATCTTCAATATTGTATAATATCAATATGATCGGTTGGAGGCATTCTTTCTTTATGGAAAAAGTAGCAATTATTGGTGGCGGCTTATCTGGGCTTGTCAGCGCCTATTTGTTAAATGACAAATATGACGTCACTCTATTTGATGAAAAATCCTACTTAGGTGGACACAGCTACACCCACCATATGAAAGAAAATAACCAAGACATTGAAATTGACCTAGGTTTTATGTTATTTAACCAACGCGGTTACCCTAACTTTATCAAACTACTTCAATCTCTTAATGTGCCACTGCACAAATCTGATCTCAGTTTTAGCTTTTCATCTCGCAATAAAATTGAGTATAAAGGCCCCCAACTTGGCAATCCCTTTTCACCTCGCAAAAATCTTTTAAACAAAATAAGTTATAAACTCTTTAGAGACATTAGAAAATTTAACCAAGCAGGCAAAGAGTGGCTTCTCTCCAATCCATCGGATATTTCTTTGGAAGACTTCATCCAAAAATTTGACTTAAGTCATCTCGTCTTAACTGCTTACATTTTCCCGTTGCTAAATACGCTATTAAGTATCCCTCGAGAGGGCATTCGACAGATTTCTAGTTTATTTATTATGCATTATATGAACGACAATGGCTTATTTGAAAACTTTTTTAAGCCACCTTGGTACTTCTTAAGAGGAGGCGCTCCAGCTTACCTATCACCTTTATGTCGACCATTTAAGCAAAATATTCATTTACAAGAGCCCATTAAATCCATAGAGCGGGGAAAATATAATATTACGGTTAGCACTCAAAATGGGCCAAAAATTTTTGACAAACTAGTATTAGGCATCAGAGCCGATCAAGCCTTAAAAGCTCTATTTAACCCAAGCCCTTTGGAAGAATATATTCTAGGAAGCTTCAAATATAGCCAAAGAAATATCTTTCTACATACAGACAAAAGTTTAATGCCAACCAACTCAAGTATTTGGGCAGGTCTGAACTATAGGGAGCAAGAAAATCCTATTTTGACTTATCATGCTAATAAGGTGCAAGATTTTCAAAGTGCTAAAGGATACTTTATAACGATGAGTAAAGGTAACCCAGTTTCAGAGAGTAAAATCATTAAAAAAACCGAGCTGATTCGTCCGATTATCTCTTTGGAAGCAAGAAAGAACCAAAGTCGCTACCACGAAATCAATGGCATACTAAATACCTATTATTGTGGCTCTTATTGGGGCTATGGGACACATGAGGATGCTGTATCTTCTGCTTACGCGGCTTGTGCCCCACTATTGTTATCTTGAAAGAATCAAAACTCTGAATAGGCATCCTTTATCATGCCAATTCCGATCTTACTTGCTTTACTTCAAGGATCATATCTTCATCACATTGAAGCCCCGATTCATTAAGCCGCGATAGTAAACTAAAAAATAATAGAGAAAAAATGTTTAATCATAAAAGTTGCGGCACTAAACGTCATCAAACTTAAACACCATAAACCAATAAACCATCCCCAAGATTTGACTTTAGGATGGCTATCTAGCCAATTAGTACGTATGTTCATGAGAGCTCTTACCTCTAAAGATATAGTAACAAAATGCTGTGTAACTTAAGATAACAGGCAAAATAATCACAGCCCCCACTAATAACAACGATTGAGATTCTGGAGCTGCAGCGGCCTCTCTAAAAGAGATCGTGTATGGGATAACCCAAGGCCAAATGCCAGCGACTAATCCAACCAGCCCTAGAACAAAAAGTAAAATAGCCAAGATAAATGGCCGGCATTCTTGGTTTTTCAAGATACTGCGAAATAGAGCAAAGGCGCAGATTGCCGTTACAATAGGGACGGGAGACAGGTAAATAATATTAGGCCAGCTAAACCACCTATCATAGATAATCGTATCTAAAAATGGCACCCATACGCTTACCACAGCCATAAAGAATAGAACTAACGTCGCGACATACAAAGCAGCACTTCTTGCCCAGCTTTGAGTGATGTCTTCGGTTTTCATAATCAACCAAGTTGCTCCTAAAAGACTATAACCAAAGATTAAAGCCATGCCTGTCATCATCGAAAAGGCTGTCAACCAGTCAAAGGGGCCACCGGAGAAGCCTCTGCCTTCTACTTGAATGCCTTGTATAATGGCTCCTAAAATGACCCCTTGCGCAAAAGCCGCGAACACAGAGCCAAAATGAAAAGAGCAATCCCAGATCCATCTCGTTTTTGTCGTAGCTTTAAATCTAAATTCAAAGGCAACGCCTCGAAATATCAAGGAAATTAGCATCAATAAAATCGGCAGATATAAGGCAGACATCATAATGCTGTAGGCTAAAGGAAAGGCAGCAAACAAACCTCCACCACCAAGAATTAACCAAGTTTCATTACCATCCCAAAAAGGAGCCACTGAGTTCATCATTCGATCTCTACATTTATTCTCAGGGGCAAAAGGAAATAAAATCCCTATACCTAAATCAAAGCCATCAAGAAGAACATAGAGAAAAATTGCTAGTGAAATTAACCCTCCCCAAACTAGAGGTAAATCAATGATATTATCTAAATTAAGCATTGTTTTTCTCCTCTAATTTTTGGGGGAACATTTCAGCCAATGAAATAGGACGCCTAACACCATGTTGCCCATAGCTATCGTGCCAATTACCCACGAGTGGTCCTTTACGAATTAAACTAAATATATAATAGGCACCAGCACCAAAAATGAACGTATAAACTAGAACAAAAGATACCAGAGAAATCGCCACTATTTCACCAGACACAGGCGATGCCACTTCTTTGGTTTTTAGAAGTCCATAGACGATATAAGGTTGGCGACCAATTTCTGTCACAAACCATCCAGCCAATATGGCAATTAGTCCTGAAGGCGACATTACAACGCACCATTTTAAGAACCAATCCGTTGTAAAGAGTCTCTTTTTTGCAAATAGAAAAACAGAAACTATGCCTGTTAGTATCATCAAAATACCTAAACCTATCATAATCCTAAAAGACCAAAAAACAATGGCAACAGGAGGCCTCTCCTCTTTCGGCCAATGTTTCAGACCTTGTAACTCACCATTGAGATCATGGGTTAAAATAAGACTAGCAAGCTTTGGGATCTGAATGGCGTACTTTGTTTCTTCAGCTTTTTCATCAGGCCAACCAAATAAATTTAAAGCAGCTCCTTGCTCAGTCTCCCAGATACCCTCCATAGCCATCACTTTAACGGGTTGGTGCTCAAGCGTGTTAATGCCGTGCAGATCGCCTACAAATAATTGCATAGGCGCTACAAAAATAGCCATCAGCATGGCCATAGCAAACATAATTTTCGCGTGAGGGATATACTTATCCTTTAACAAGTACCATGCACTTGTTCCCCCAATCACAAAAGCCGTTGAAAGAAACGTAGCAAGCATCATATGAACAAAGCGATAAGGAAAAGATGGATTAAATATAATTTCTAACCAGCTTGTTGGGTAGAAAATGCCTTCTCGAATTTCAAACCCTGCGGGTGTATGCATCCATGAGCTGGCAGATAAAATCCAAAAACCAGAAATAACCGTGCCGACAGCAACAATGCAAGTAGATGCAAAGTGAAGTCGTCTAGAAACTCTGCCCCAGCCAAACAACATAATGCCTAAAAATGAGGCTTCTAGAAAAAAGGCGGTGAGGACTTCGTAGCCTAAAAGAGGACCAATGACATTGCCGACCTTATCAGAGAAGACAGACCAATTGGTTCCAAACTGATAAGACATGACCAAACCAGAAACAACACCCATACCAAAAGTAACAGCAAAAATTTTAACCCAGAATTTATATATTTCTCTATAGAGAGGATGATCTGTTTTAAGATACAGCCCCCCAATAACAGCAAGCCAACTTGCCAAGCCAATTGTCAATGCAGGGAAAATGATATGAAAACTTATCGTGAAAGCAAATTGAATTCTAGATAATAAAACAGGATCTAAATTTTCTAGCATTTAGGGCCTCAAGTACGATTAGCTCAATTATAGATAACATCATTGTACACTATTTATTTTTATAGTTAAGTCTATCAGCCAAACGCGAACTAAAAGCAAATGATATTTAGAACCATTTCTATGTTGCAAGATAGCATCAGCAATATCGAGATCAATGAAAATTTCTAAGTGCAACGTGTCATATCGCACAAAGTCTTTAGATCAAAAGGTAATTTTCTATGCTTTAGCGACGTCTCGTCCTAAAAGGAGGCATGTGTTTCAGAGTATGACTCTAGACATGAAATTTTCAATATTAAAAAATAGGTAGTATGGTCTTTAACTGATTTGAGTAAACTCGATGAACACAAACTTACCTCCTAGCTTATCTGCTGATATTTTTGATCCATCCCATGAGGGTCGTACACAAAGGCTGTTGTCTCAAAAGGAATACAATTATGTTAGGGCACGTCAATTAGAGCACCGACTACAGAATGAACACTCACCTCTTATTGGTGTTCTGTGGCGCCAAGATCACCCTTTGTTAAAGCACTCGGTCGTTATTGGAGACAAAGGCGAAACCATTGCTCTTTATGAGAACAAAGTACTTGGGCGAGGTTCATTCGGAAAAGTATATTTTGGGGTTAATTGCGATACCGGCCAATTTCACGCGGTTAAAATTCAAAATATTTTGAATGACTACCCCGAGCACATAGAAGATATTAAACACGAAATACAAGTTCTCTCTGACCTGGATAGATTAGATGATGTTTTAGCGATAGATAATCACAACGAAGTCGGTGAAATCATTGCTCAACCCTTTGCCTCAGGGGCAAATTACTTTGATTGCTTATTTAACCTGTTAGATGAGCGAACCTGTGAAAAAAGAGATGTTGATCTAATTGAGAAACTTGACATGGCACTTGGAGCCATTCACGAAATTCAAAGGCTCCATGACAAAGGTTATCTCCATCGTGACATTAAACTCAACAATTTGATGTGGGATCAACAAACCAATCAATCGATGGCTATCGATTTTGGCACCACCCGAAAGATGAATGAAAATCATGTATATCAGGGGCCACTTGTTGGAACAGAGCTCTATATGGCTCCAGAATATTTAAGAAATTTCTCTAAAGACGATCCAGATTACACCGTGCCTGGAGAAATTTATGCCTTAGGTGTATGTTTAGCACAAATATTTTCAGACAATATCAATCATGCTCATCCTAGAAAACAAACCATTTTCTATGCGACCGACAGTCAAGCCAAAGGACTATCACCTTATTTTGAAAAAATGGCACCAGATCTTTTTACGGATAAAAAAATAAAATCCCCGCTAAAGGATATTGCTTCTATTGTTCGGAAAATGCTAGATATCGATCCAACAAAGCGTGAAAGTCTTGATAAGGCTTCAAAACATTTAACAAAAATTAGAGAAAAGGTTCAAAAGGAGCATGACAAAATATCGAAACATGCTCGAAAAGCGCCTGGTTGTATTCTTCTTAAGAGTAACCCGCTTCTCTACCAATTTCAGGCAAAACGAAGATCGTTCAAACAAGATCTAGATGAAAGTTTAAAACAGCATCACTCTATGATGCCCAAGCAGATGTAACTTTTTCTTTGTATATTGTACGTGCAAGAAATTTGCCAAGAAGATCTGTCGTAAATTGAGGCTGCTCAATAGCGGGCATATGTCCCGCTAAAGGAACCCGAGCAAATTCAGCGTTCGGTATTTGATCGACCATCAGTAAGGACTCTCTTTCTGGGCGAGGCAGATCTTCTTCTCCACAAGCGACTAAAACTGGTATTTCAAGGTGTTTTAATTCATCTAGCATCGATTTTCGATTAAAAATAGTATACCCAAGCTCTAAGCAGCCAGCTAATCTTTCATGAGGTATTTGCATCAGGTGGTTACTAAAGTTTTGAATCAGTGAAGCATTACTGACACAAGTTGTTTTTGAAAAAAATAATCCTACCACGGCATTGATCAAAGATTGGTTAAAGCCTTGAGTTTGCTCAATTTGATTAAGCATACCTAAATAGTTACGCTTGGTTTCTTCTGATTCTTCACCAACAAAGGTATCCATTAAGACTAAGGAGCGAACAGCTTTAGGATAATTAAGAGCAAGTTGCGCTCCCCACATCCCTCCAACAGAGGCACCTACGATAGAAAACTCCTTGATACCTAAAGAAGACATGAAATAATAATAATCTTTACTTAAAAGCTCGATGCTATAAGGTCTTTGTGGGACTTCTTCAGAGAAACCATGGCTCCATAGATCTGGCACGATGCAACGATAGTGCTTTGATAATGTCTCAATTTGAGCCTGCCACATTCTACGATCCCAAAGATAGCTATGACCAAAAAGGATCGGAAATCCCGAGCCAATATCTTGGTAATACATAGCATGGTGACGTAGGAGCATTGTTGGCATAACTTCACTTCCTTAGCTCTAAGAAAAACAACCTTAGGTATATATATCAGATTTTTCTATAGGTAACTAGGGGTTACACCTAAATAGTTATCCAACTTTCTTGTTGAATATATATATAGAAATGTATAGCTAGAATGCTGTATAATACCGCATTGCTTATCATAACCACGAATAGCAATGGCGCCATCATTAATTGTTTTGTAAACAGTTACTACTAAAATAGTCTCTCGCAAACATATTTGATTACTGCATGTCGCATACAGTGCTAAAAGCACAGGCAAGACTCATGCAGATATCCCCCTATTTCAGGGCAAATCTCAACTAGCCAATTAAAACCATCCAACTTGTGATGTTAATTCACTTATTTAGGTATTATATGACATTTAAAAAATTAGGTTTATCTGATCCCATTGTTAGAGCTGTGCATGATAAAGGATACCAAGGGCCTTCCCCCATCCAGGATAGAGCTATCCCTGCCATCCTAAAAGGAGGGGATCTCATGGCATCAGCTCAAACTGGCACAGGTAAAACTGCTGGTTTCACACTACCCATGCTTGAGATCCTAAATCGTAAAAGATCTCACACCTCAAAATCACCGAGGGCGCTTATTTTAGCCCCGACTAGAGAATTAGCTGCTCAAATCCATGAAGCTATTACCTTTTATGGTCAATACACACCTTTGCGATCAACCATGGTCTACGGGGGAGTAAAAATCAATCCTCAGATCCAAGCCTTACGCAAAGGGATCGATATTCTTGTTGCAACGCCTGGGCGCCTTTTAGATCTGTGCCAACAACGAGCGGTAGAGCTCAACCAAGTTGAGATGTTAATTCTTGACGAAGCGGATCGTATGCTGGATATGGGATTCATTCATGATATCAAGAAAATCCTAGCTCTGTTGCCTAAAGAGCGACAAAACTTACTGTTTTCTGCAACTTTTTCCGATAGTTTTAAAAAGTTTGCCAAAACGTTACTCAAGAGCCCTGTAGAAATCAATGTCGCTCCTAAAGTCATCACAGCAGAAAGTGTCCAGCACAAAATTCATCCTGTGGACAAAGCTAAAAAAGCTGATCTACTTAGTCATTTAATCCAAAAAAATGGTTGGTTTCAAGCTCTGGTTTTTAGTCGCACCAAACATGGAGCTAATAAACTTGTTAAGCGTTTGGCTCTTGATGATATTAGAGCCGTGGCCATTCATGGAAACAAAAGTCAATCACAGCGCACAAAAGCGCTTGAAAGCTTCAAGAGTGGTAGCGTTCAAATCTTAGTCGCAACTGATGTTGCAGCACGTGGCATCGACATCGAGCAGTTACCTCAGGTTGTCAACTTTGACTTACCAAATATACCAGAAGACTATGTACATCGAATTGGTCGAACCGGTCGTGCTGGCTCAGAAGGCAAGGCCATTTCTTTAGTTAGCGCTGATGAAATCAAGCAATTACAAGACATTGAAAAAGTTCTAAAACGTTGTATCAAGCGTGAATTTATCGATGGATTCGAGCCGATGCATGCCTTGCCAACCAGTGCACCAGTTCACGTTGCTGCCCGCAAACCTAAAAGCTCGCCTGCTGGAAAACATGCTGATAAGCGCACTAGGCCGACCAAAAGATCTGAGAGCAAACCAGGGGCTAAAGCAAAGCCTTCTTCAAAGGGCAGAAAACCTACCAGTAAGAAGAAACCTACACGCTCCCAAGCGACAAGTCGAGCAACCGTCAGAGATTAATTTTTTGTCCATTATCTGACTGTCAGCTTAAAAATGTAACAACCTTATCTTAGGTGGTCTATCAGTCGTGATAGGCCACTTAATTTAGGCAAAGGCTGTCGCTCTCCTTTCAGAATTTTGTGACACTCTTTTTGAAAACACTCCTTTAAGCTATTTTTCCTTGACAAAAACATACTTGAGCAAAGTAAAGTTTTTCTGCATAGCATCACACCCTGACATATCTAACGCTTCTTTTTGTGCTGAGCATCCATTGCTTGCGTTATTCTTAGCCCCAGGGCTCTATCTATGCACAACCCTTTTTTCAGGTAAAAACCTGAACATGGACCAGCAACTGGTGTTGAAAACTACCTTGAGAATTTGAGACACAAACTCTATGCTAAATCTTCAAAGCAGCTATTGAAGCGCACCATGGAAATTGGGCTTATCAAGATTAAAACTTATTTCTAGTGACCTAGTAGGTACTTTTAAAAGACTCCTCTAGCCTAAGTGATTAAAATGAAAACGTAAGTGATCTTCTATAAAAGTCGCGATAAAATAATAACTATGATCATAATCAACTTGTTTTCGCAATGTGAGCGGATACCCCTTAGATTGAGCAACTGATTCTAAAGTCTCAGGTTTAAGTTGCTCGTCAAGAAACTCATCAGCCGTACCTTGATCAACCATCATTGGTATGAAAGTATCTTTCATCATTAACTGGCTAGCATCGTATGATGCCCAAAGTGTTTCATCTTCTCCTAAATAAGCTTTGAATGCTTTTCGCCCCCATGCGCACCCTGCTGGATTACATATAGGGCTAAAAGCAGAGACTGATTGGAACATTTGAGGGTTGCGCAGCGCTAAGACTAATGCACCATGCCCTCCCATAGAGTGCCCTGATATAGATCTTTTGTGATTCACTGGAAAATGATTCTGTATCAACTGCGGTAACTCATTTAAAACGTAGTCGTACATTTGAAAATGCTTATGCCAGGGAGACATCGTGGCATTGACATAAAACCCTGCACCTTGACCTAAATCATACCCTTCATCATCTGGAACATTGGGCCCTCTAGGGCTCGTGTCACAACAAACAATTGCCAATCCAAGCTTCGCCGCAACTCTCTGAGCGCCTGCCTTTTGCATGAAATTCTCATCGGTACAAGTTAAACCTGAAAGCCAATATAGGACTGGAACTTTACTTTTCTCATTTGCTTTTTCAGGCAAATATATACTAAAGTTCATGTCGCTCTTTAGGCTTTCAGAATAATGACTGTATTGCTTCTGCCAGCCTTCATAAATTTTATTGGCTTTAAGCTCTTTCATAAAATGCCTTTTTTAAATATCAAAAATCACGCTTATGGGTTATCAAATTGTACAATTGTTCTTATCCCATGGCCTTGGCTCATACTCTCAAAGGCATGATTAATCTCTTCAAAGGGTATTGTGGAAGTAATCAAATCCTTGATTGGGAACTCGCCATTCATATATCGCTCAACATAACTAGGTAACTCGGAGCGTCCTTTGACACCTCCAAAAGCGCAACCTCGCCAAACCCGCCCTGTCACTAGTTGAAAGGGTTTCGTTGAAATTTCTTGGCCACTCGCTGCCACACCGATAACAACAGACTCCCCCCATCCTTTATGGCAGCACTCTAAAGCGGAGCGCATGACCTTAACATTACCGATGCACTCAAATGAATAATCAACGCCACCATCGGTAAGCTCTGTAATCACTTGCTCAATGGGTTTATCGTAATCATTTGGATTCAAGCAATCTGTGGCACCTAATTTTTTTGCTAATTCAAATTTTTCATCATTCGTGTCTATGGCGATGATGCGGCTAGCTTCTGCCATCGTTAAACCAATTAAAACAGATAAGCCAATCCCACCCATTCCAAAAATGGCAACCGTGGCACCTTTTTCTACTTTGGCGGTATTCACAACGGCTCCAATGCCGGTTGTCACACAGCATCCTAGCAAGCATACCTCATCTAATGGCGCTTTTGGATGGACTTTAGCGACTGAGATTTCTGGCATGACTGTATATTCAGAAAAAGTAGAGCAGCCCATGTAGTGAAAAATTGGTTTCCCATCTTTAAAAAAACGCGTGGTGCCATCAGGCATCAACCCTTTACCTTGCGTCTCTCTAATTTTTTGACAAAGATTTGTTTTGCCAGAAAGACAGAACTTACAAGTCCTGCATTCTGGGGTATAAAGAGGAATAACCTTATCGCCAACTTTAAGCGTTTCAACGCCTTCTCCTATCGCTTGTACAATACCCCCACCTTCATGCCCAAGGATCACAGGGAAAACGCCTTCTGGATCAACGCCAGACAGCGTATAAGCATCTGTATGGCAGACCCCTGTTGCCACAATTTTGATAAGGACTTCACCAGCTTTAGGCGGCATAACATCAATATCTTCAATGGCTAATGGTTGGCCTGGTCCCCAAGCAACGGCTGCTCTTGATTTTATCATGGATGATTCCTTGCGAGTGATTGGCATCAAAGCAAATATTAGCTAAGGTTCAAACTGTGTGCTAAAAACAGGCTAAATATTGCTTTCTAAAATTAACCTGAAAGTATATGGCAGAATTTTTATCAATACAATGTCATGAAAAAGCACGAAGAAATCTTACTAAAGAAACTAGCCTAGCTAAGGTATGGGAAGGAAAATGCTTGAATGATTCAAGTACGACACCAAGAAAGTCTCTATGATCTTAAAGTGGTATCTGCCGATCGTCATGAATTAGGACTATAATGATACCTAGGATGCATGGAGAGCTAGTACAAAACGAAATCTCAAGGAGAGATGTCTTGGATTATTTCTTAAATTTTATACAGTTTACGATCTATTCTTTCGTATTTTTATTCCCAATCGTTAATCCAATAGGACTTGCTCCCATTTTTTTGAATTTCACCAAGAAATTTCCTAAAAAAGTTAGAAGACGGATCGCTTTATCAGTCGCCATTAAGAGTTTTTGCTTAATGACAGGAACTTTGCTGGTTGGCGGATTTATCATGGGCTTTTTTGGCTTAACAGTGCCCTATTTCGAAGTCGCTGGTGGTGCTATCTGTATGTTTGTCGCTTGGGAGATGTTAAATGAAGAGCCCAAGGTTTCAGAAGAGGAGGTTGATGAAGCCGCTAGCCATAAAGATCATATCTCATTTTTCCCTCTAACGATCCCTGTAACCGTTGGCCCAGGCCCTATTGCCTTAGTATTAAGTTTAGATTCTAAAATCAAAACAAATACAGGCATGTTTGAATACTTTGATCGAGCTGCTGCTATCACTGGCTTTTTCTTAATCAGTGTCGTTATCTTAATCTGCTATCGATATGCAGGCATTATCTTTAAGTATTTGGGGACTATCGGTACAAACGTTATCACTAAGCTTTCAGCTTTTATCATTGTTGCTTTAGGTTTTAGTGTGTTCTGGAAAGGGATAAGCACACTCGTGCTTGAGTTGGCTGCGAAGGCAGCTACTTAGTTAGCCCTCTTTTAAATAGCTACTTTATTGACAGTACTTACCTCTTAAGCTTTAACCTGTGGCAATCAATTGCCACGATTGATCTGTTATCTACCTTAAAAGCATGAGCCACATGAATCATGCCAACATCGAAAGCTATGTGGCACTTTGTTTGCATATCAATGTTAGAGCAGACAAATGAGACGAAACCATGCAAATACCAGGGGCATCAAACAGTCTATACGGGGCCGCTAGCTCGTCAACAAAAAATGAATTTTTGCCGTCTGATAAGCCAAATGAGCCCATGCGAAGTCAAGATGAAGTTACCTTATCACCTGAAGCTAGGAAAGCATTTGAGAAGTTGGCTATGTATTCAGGACAAGCTGGTAAATATCTTCCCAAGGTTAATGTCCTTAATAACGCAGATTCTCATAAAATAGGCTACCCCGCTTGGGCGTCTGATTTTCGCAATACTTATAAAACACAACTCAATGAATACAGTAGTAAGTTTCATGATTACTACAATGACACTAAAGCGGAACATGGCATCGAGACAGCAAGTGATCATTATGAAAAAGTCATTCAAGCCGAGAAAGGAGATGACTTTACTTTTCAGCAGTCTTTCGAAGACAAGCTAAAAAGCGACCCAAGAATGCTTGAGCTCATGGATATACTCGGAATCAAAAAACCTACCTAATCGTTTGGGTTAATGAGTCCGAGATCTAATGCCACAATCGGTTACCTAGCAGGCCTTGAAGACGAGCGATTTCGACTGCTCTCTAACTCATCTTTAATCTTGTCCATATTAAGCCCCTCAATCTTAGCTTGATTTTCTGGGGTAAAATCTATCACTAATTGATTGTGAGTTTTACTTCCACTAGCAACTTGACGTTGAGACAACGAAACGCCATCCTGCGTTAATATGGCAGCCATCGCATTAGCGCCTTCTTCATCAAGTTTGAAGTTAATCACAATATCGACATTATCTGTAGATGATTTATCAATCCCAACTCGATAATTTGGCGGGCCATTCTGAGCAAAACAATTTGCAACAAGATCTGTTAAGAACAACTTAAAATCATTGTCATAAGCGCCCTTTTCTTTGACACGTTTTGCGTCAGCGGAGTTTGGTTTGGGGTAGAATAATTCATCCTTATTCTCTTTATATTCCTCCCATTTTTCTACTTCTTCTTTCTTATCAGAGCTACTAGCATCATCGCTACTGCGGCTAAAGGTAACCGACTTCTTATTCCTAGGCATGGAAGCCTCCTATTGATATTGGGGGATATGTCACGTATTTGTTTGATCCCTAGTTATTACAAGTTAACCGAATAACAACATAACTACAACTGTACGTACAAGCAGACACAAAGCGAATAGGGTAAATACTCGTATGACCGACACATTTGCCGTTTCGAAAGCAACGCTAGCCAACAAAGTTTTATCTTATGAATTCTTGGGGATTTAATGATTTAAGAGGTCTTAGGCACTCCCCTTATTTATAAAGGGGTTAACTCATATACAATAATAACAAACCTCTAGCCAATGCTTCTTATGTTAAGAACAGATTGATAGATCTCATCAAATAATGGAAAGGAGCCAATAAAAAGACTTTCTATGCCTTGATACTGTCGTTTATATTCTTCAAACAAAGCAGGTTCTTTATCAAGATTAAAAGCCAAATTAACCTCTAGTATAGGATTATCAGCACCTCTAAAGCGGGCCTCTTTGTGGGCAATGTATTCATCTGAGCCAATAAAATTTTTCACTCTTTGTTGTTGAAACAATTGGTGAATGTCATAGAAATGCCTTAGAAAATTTATGTCAAACTTACCATTTTCTTTTTGCTGCCGGGCTTTTCTAGTAATTGTCTGCAGTTTCTCAACAAAGGTATACTCTGGTAGATAACATTTAACTGATATAGCCTTTGTATTCATAAGATCGGAGTGAACCTCGATTGCTTTATTAAAGGCCCAAGAATCTATATCAATGGCTTCATTTGGTGTTGTTGTATCAAAGCCAACCTCAAGTAAAATCCCTTCTTTTACACCTGGCAAGGCTTTAAGAATATTGTCATAGCTTAGAAGAATACCTGCATTTCTAAATTTAGGATCATCATAATCAGTATCTCTCGATACTTGCATTCCTGGGATATTAATTACTTTAGCAAGCTCTTCGAAATACTCCCTTCTTTTTGTTATATGTGTATCTTTAGTATGATTTATACCAACAGGTAAGGTCTTATCACTTGCAGGTTTGATTTTGATATCAATGTCTTCAGAAAAGCGATCAATAATTTTATAGGCTTTTGAAAGTGAAGTACCGCCTTTTAACTCAAAATCAAAACCTTGCTTTTGTAACCCCCAAAGTGCATGCATGATCCAATAGTCTTTTTCAACTAAGTACGGTTCAATCTCTTTTTCATTTGCAACCGCGTCATACAATTCTTCTGCATCTTTTAATTCATGGAGAAATTTCATGCCACCTTCCTATCGGGTGAGTTATTATCAAGTTCAAACTGAATAAAAAATTTTCTTGTTCCAACTTTGCCATATTGATTTGCAAGGCTTAGCAATAGTTTTTTATCAAACATACCAGATTGTAATTGTCGAGTGACATTATCCTTGACTTGATCTCTTGGCTCTCCCACATAATCAAGGTTATTCATTAAATCTACTAGCAAAAATTCTTTAGTGAGTTTTTTAGGAAATCCGTTATTCGGCCTTTTGAAATTAAAATTTCTTTTCCCTAAACGAACTTTTTCATGACGCTTGTTGTTATAAACGAATGTTTCATTCCTTAACTGTGTCAAACCTACTCGTAGAGAATTGTAATCATTTGGCGAAAGCATTAAATAGTCATCTGTTTTTAGGAAGCTTGAAACAAGTTCGTGTTTATTTGCAGGCAATAGCCCATATCTACTTTTTTTAGGAAGCAAATATAAACCAGGGCCTACTTTTTTTAGTAAACCTTCATCTAGGAGTCGCTTCACGTCTCTACCTGGTGACTTAGAATATTCATTGAGGTCACCCCAAGTATAAACCTCACCTTCTGTGAGTTGCGACAGTATTTCGTAGCATCGTTTTACCTGTTTCATACTCTG
This sequence comes from uncultured Francisellaceae bacterium, assembly GCA_964351745.1. Taxonomy (GTDB): domain Bacteria; phylum Pseudomonadota; class Gammaproteobacteria; order Berkiellales; family Berkiellaceae; genus CAYNJF01. The sequence continues at coordinate 10,910 of CAYGPI010000032.1, read as the reverse complement.
CAATATAGCAAGTTATTAAGTATAACGCAACTATTTTTAATAGAAATAAATGTATTATAATTAACATTTAATCCACGCCTAATTGTAACTTATTGATAAAATAGATATTTACGTTTATCATTACGTGCCCCTACACTTATAAAAGTAGGGTTTAGGTTTAATTCATTGAGCTCGACTTTAAGTCTTGGATCTGATCATGTGTTAAACTAACTTTATCGGGCAATATCTAAATACTCATACTACTGAGGCGAATAATATAGGCGGCTGATTGTGAGTGTCCCATTTATCTTTCCCATTTATCCTTTAAGAACGCTGGTACGACTTGCTCCGCTAATGCTGGCACAGAACCAAACCGACTTTGCTTGGGTAGCAAAAACAAACCTGGTCCGACTCTTTTTAAGTAGTCCTCTTCTTGTCGATCCTAAGTATCCCTATACTCAGGATCGGTGATTTATAAAAAATGCCTATAATCGACAGAGAAACACTTAGCAATTCTTTTAGCTAAGACCTTACCAATTGGTCTAAGGCCTCTTTCCATCTTTGATAAATCGCCCTGAGTCACATCAATCATCTCAGCAAAGTCAACTTGATTAAGACCCTCTCGAAATCGAAGCCCTTTAAGCATCGTTGCAGCCTTACCATACTGATCATCCAACTTTTTAAAAACTTCATCTGCAGGAACGCCTTGAGCGGCCCTTACTGATTTTCTAGCCATATCTTGCGTCTTCTTAGACCTGACATAGTATTGCTCTAATACCTCAACAGGGATCTTAAACGCATCTCCCGTCTCAGAAAGACAATACAAATAATGTTTTGCATCGGCCTTAATATGGTGCTTTTTCGTGTGTTCCGACATAATAAACCTCTATAACGTTATCCGATCTACTTATAACCTCCCAGCAACAAACATATGTTGGGTTTCCTTTGATTAAATGGCAATGATAAAGCATCACACTCTTTTTTGTGCCTTTTAGCTTTCCAAAATTTGGCCAACCATTAGCCATTGGACCTTTAAGCTCTAACTCACCGACTAAAAATCTAGTCACTGTTTGAACTTTAAGTGGCAGCTTGTCGAGTTGTTTTTTTGCTTTTCTTGTAAACAGGACTTTCCATTTCATATAACAAGCATATAGTATTTTTTACTATATAGCAAGTATAGCTATAACACGTTAAGTGCATGTCCGCTCTTTCGCGTGCACCGATAAGAAATATTGGCTCTTCATCAAGAAAGGGGACACTACAAAGCTTAAAACAACCTTATTTGAATAGTGATTCGGGGTAGTAAGAATGGCTCTTCATCAGAATAACAGGATCGTCGAAGGCATCGATCGGAAACTAAAATTAATATCGCGAAGAACATATAAATTTAAGGATTTTGAAGATTTCAAATTAAGAGCGCTGTGCTCATGAGAATAGGCCTCCTGCTGTTGTAGGAGACTCAAAGAATGGTGCCCGGGGCCAGACTCGAACTGGCACGGTGTTGCCACCGAGGGATTTTAAGTCCCTTGCGTCTACCAATTTCGCCACCCGGGCAGTGTTAGGTCGACATTAAATATTTATGGAGGCTGAAGCCGGAATCGAACCGGCGTACGCGGCTTTGCAGGCCGCTGCATCACCACTCTGCCATCCAGCCAAATGTTTTGATGCAAAAAAATTTTGGAGCGGGAAACGAGACTCGAACTCGCGACCCCAACCTTGGCAAGGTTGTGCTCTACCAACTGAGCTATTCCCGCTAACCAGGTGAATTGTATAGAAATTATATTTCCTGTCAAGGATTGTTTTCAATAAAATTCACCAAAGCCTAAGCTTTTAAATCATAGCCCTTTGCGCAGCCTTTAAGTACGTTATCATCGACCAAATAGTCAGAACAACAGCTAAGTACATCAGAAAAACACCAAACCACACTAAAGGCATGCTCCAGCTTGCTGGTAAGGCTATGAGCATCATAATGGCGGAATATTGAAAGAAAGTCTTAAACTTACCTAACCAATTCACTCTAACGCTTGTTTGCTGACCAATCTCAGCCATCCACTCGCGTAAGGCAGAAATCATTATCTCTCTACATAAGATAATCATGGCAGGTATCGTAATCGCAAAGTTTTTAAACTCAACAGCTATCATCACTAAAGCACAAGCAACTAACAGCTTATCAGCCACTGGATCTAAAAAAGCACCAAATCTAGATGTCTGTTTTAACCTTCTAGCTAGAAAGCCATCTAACCAGTCAGTGAAGCCTGCAACAAAGAAAATGCCAGCAGCAATATAATGTGCATGTTGAATAGGAAGGTAAAACGCCAAGACAAATACAGGGATCAAAACGATCCTTGTCAAGGTTAGTAGGTTGGGGATACTTAACATTCTTGACTGCTCCATGACGTAAACATATTGGTTTATAACACGCTCACAAGGTGCTAGCAAGAGCTAGCAAGATAATTAACTTTCATGGAGCTGTTGATAGATTTTTTTAGCTAAAGCTTTGCTTATCCCGCTTACTTTAGCGATTGACTCTTCTGAAGCTGAAAGGAGCTCCTTTTGGCCTCCAAAGTGCGTAAGAAGTTGTTGACGTCTCTTTGGCCCTACGCCTGAAATGCTCTCTAAAGGGGATTGTGTTCGCTTCTTGTCACGCTTTGCTCTATGACGAGTGATAGCAAAACGATGAGCTTCATCTCTGATTTGCTGAATAAGGTGTAAGGCTTCACTGTGAGGGGACAAAGTCACAATGCTTAATGTTTCACTGGCATAATCATTCACAACATACAGCGTTTCTAAACCAGGCTTACGTCCTTCACCTTTTGCCACCCCAACTAGTAAGACATCCAACATTTGATATTCTATGAATATCTTCTTAGCAATGTTTAACTGCCCCTTACCGCCATCCACAAAAACCAATTCCGGAAGCTCATCGCCCTGCTCTTTTAATTTCTTATAACGTTTTGAGAGTACAAAAGACATCGCGCGATAATCATCACAGCCACCATCTTCAATGTTATATGCTCTATAAAGCTTTTTTTGTGGTCCATGCTCATCAAAAACAACACACGACCCCACTGTCGCTTCGCCAAAAGTATGACTGATATCAAAGCATTCCATTCGTGATAAAGCTTTTAACCCCAAAGCTTCTTTAAGTGCGGTCAACCGCTTCCAATAAGTCTTCTTACTCCCCATACGCTGTTTTAAAGCTAATTTAGCATTCTCTTGAGCGAGATTAAGCCAGCGCCGTTTTTGCTCTCTTGGGGCATGGCTCAGTCTGATTGCTTTAGAAGCTTTTTGAGCAATGGCATCAAGAAACACATCGGGTGTTTTTAAAGTAAAGGAAGTAATGATTTGCTCAGGAAACATTGTTTTCGCTGGGTTTAAGTAATACTGGCCAAGAAAACTTAAATATAGATCGTCACTTAATAGCGCTTTTTTCTCGTCTAAATAAAAAGCTTTTGTCCCTGACATTTTGCCTTGTCGAATAAATAAAATATAAAAAACAATCTGACCACCCGCACTATCTTGAGCAATCACATCCACATCACCTTCTTGCGAGTATACAGCTTGCTGCTCAACAACTTGCTGGATATGCTGGATCTGATTGCGATAATAAATGGCTAGCTCATAATCCATTTCTTTTGACGCTTCATTCATCTGCAAAATCAGCTTGTCAAGAATGACGCTGTGTTGACCGTTTAAAAATAACGTGACAAATTGGACTTGCGTTAAGTAGTCTTCTTTTTTGATCAGATCCACACAAGGTGCGCTGCAACGGCCTATTTGGTATTGCAGACAAGGTCGTGATCGATTCTTAAAATAAACATCATCGCACTGGCGCAACTTAAACAGCTTTTGTAATAAGTTTAAAGTCTGCTTCACTGCCGAGGCACTAGGATAAGGGCCAAAATAGGTTCCCTTGCGCTTATGTGGCCCACGGTGAAAAACAAGAGCAGGAACATCATGAGCAGAAAGAAACAAGTAAGGATAATATTTATCATCTCTTAAAGCGATGTTGTATTTGGGGCCTTTTGTTTTAATAAGCTCATTCTCAAGCAAAAGAGCTTCTTTTTCATTATGCGTAATCGTGATATCAATGGCATCAATTTTGTCCACCATGGCTTGGATCCGAGCATCCAATTGGCCACGAAAATAGCTGGTAACACGATTTTTTAGATTTTTAGCTTTGCCAATATAGAGAATAGAGCCCTTGGCGTCTAACATGATGTAGACACCAGGCCTGGAAGTTAAGTGCGATAGAAACGTTTTGGCATCAAACATGACGCCATTATGACACTAGTAGATTTTGTGCTCAATCTTTATTCAGAAAAAGCAACTTCAGGATCTAATGTCTCTGTATCTAAGATACCGTGTCTAATCGCCAAATGAGTCAGCTCAACATCACTATGAACGTTAAGTTTATCAAACAAACGATATCGATAACTATTCACGGTCTTTGGGCTCAAACATAATTTATCAGAGATTTCTTGAACTTTCTGACCACTTGTTATCATTAACATAACTTGCAGTTCACGCTCTGAAAGTGCATCAAAAGGAGAGGCTTTATCATCAGATAGGTGCTTAAGCGCTAACTGCTGAGCCACTTCAGGGCTAATATAACGCTTGCCAGCATGAACAGCATGAATGGCTTGAACCATTTCATCAATGCCTGAGCCTTTTGTTAAATAACCTGCAGCGCCAGCTTGAAGTAACTTTGAAGGAAAAGGCTCTTCACCGCAAACGGTTAAAGCGATAACTTTCACATCTGGATCTGCTCTTAAAAGCTTGCGGGTAGCTTCTAGGCCACCTATGCCTGGCATTCTAACGTCCATAAGTACAACATTTGGATGCTTTTCACGTGCAATACGCACTGCTTCTTCGCCAGTAGCAGCTTCACCTATCACTTTAATATCGTTCAGGTCAGCTAGTAAGCTTTTAACGCCTGCTCGAACTAAATCGTGATCATCGACTAGGAGTACAGTTATCAAGGGTTAGCCTCTCATGTCATTTACAAATGGAGTAATTTCAGAATAACTCAGTCAAGTCAGTAATGCTAGACATATATGCGATCAGTATTTTCATAGCTAACCGAAGTTAAAACCCAAGAAATAAAAGAGTTAAAACATCTGTAAATATCCCAGTTTCACAATCAAAAAATGTTAGTTAACAATCTTTTTTGTTTCTAACACCGAACAAGCTTAGGAATACTACAATCTTTGCTAAAATGCCCACCCTGATACACCAAAGAAAGTAATTTAATTTGCTTTACAGCTAAGTGTTCCTTAAAATATATCTTCCTCCCAAGATTGATTTGCTAGTGATTTCTAAAATACTAAGTTGCTTACAGCCAGCGCCATTTATACCTTTTAATACCGATACAAATAAAGTTGAACAACTTTATTCTTATTGGCGCAAACGCATATGTGTCTTTCTATTTTTGGGATACGCCGTTTACTATCTGACCAGAAAATCCTTTACGTACGTCATGCCCTATTTGGCGATTGATCTCGGCTTTACCAATGCTGATCTTGGCTTGATAGGATCATGCTTGTATATCACATACGGCATTAGTAAATTTTATAATGGCGCAGTTTCAGATCGATCTAACCCAAGATATTTTATGGCCATAGGCCTTATTTTAACTGGCCTATGTAATATTCTTTTTGCCTTTTCATCTTCATTCTGGGCGCTCGCTTTTTTCTGGGCGCTTAATGGGTTCTTCCAAGCTTGGGGCTGGCCTGCTTGTTGCAAATGCTTTACTTATTGGTTTGAGCGAACGGAGCGAGGCCAAGCTTATAGCTTCACCCTAACCTCTCAAAATGTAGGGAGTGCGATTATTCCCATCCTTGCAGTTTTTATTGCAGTCCCACTAGGCTGGCGAGTCGCAGTGTTAGTCCCAGCAACCATCAGTATTTTTATGGGTTTTATTTTAATGATCGGGCTAAGGGATATTCCACAAAGCCTTGGCTTGCCTCCTCTTGGAGACAAAGCAAAAGTAACCACTTCTCATAAAAAACCCAGCCAAGCCCCTTCTCTTTCTATCCGAGAGATTATGTTTAAACATGTCTTAAATAGTAAAACCGTATGGGCCTTTGCCATTGTTAATTTTTTCGTCTACTTTGTCCGCACTGCTGTGTGCGACTGGGGGGTTTTGTACCTCATGAAAGAAAGAATGCTTAGCGACAAACTAGCTGCCAGTGGCTTATTTTGGTTTGAGATTGCAGGGATTGGCGGGATGTTACTTGCTGGCGCTATCTCTGATAGATATTTTAAAGGCCATAGAGTGCCCATCATTATCTTATCTGGCATAGGCATGACCATTGCTGTCGTCGGCCTTTGGGTCGCACCAAACAATATATTTTGGTTTGACTTGTTGTTTTTTGCCATCTTAGGATTCTTCTTATTTGCCCCTCAAATGATTATCGGCCTTGCTGCCACTGAGTGTGTTGATAAAAGAGCCGCAAGCTCTGCTAACGGCTTTGCTGGCACGCTTGGTTATTTAGGAGCAACTTGTGCTTGTTACCCCGTTGGATTAAGTATTGATATTTATGGTTGGCAAGGTTACTACGTCACGATGATTATATGCTCTGTCTTAGTTTTTGCTGTATTACTTCCCTTTTGGTCAAACAAGCGCATGATGTCTCGAGTGATGGCTTAACATTGAAAGAATCCATGTCGCCTATGACAATCAAGCGAGATTTTAACTAGACTTAGCTTAATGTCCATGACTTAATAAGTTTGAAAACGGATGAAAGCTACTTTTCTGATCAGCCTGCTATTGCTCACAGCTTCTAACGCTGCCTTCTCTCAATCAGAAGAGCTTCGATACCACCCCGTTTTCAAAACAATCCCAATTCCTAAAAATATTACCATCAAAGATAAAGGCATCATGAGTGCGCCACTGGGTAATGTCACGGTGCAAGCCCCTATTTTAACAGTCAAGATCAATGGCGAGGGCCCATTTTACTTTATGTTTGATACGGGATTTTCTGGCAACTTAATTTCAAAGCAAGTTGCTAAAAAAGCCAAATTAAAAAAGGTGGACTCGATTGAGCATACCGGACTTACACCTTCACAAACACTTCAGACTCAAAGAGATGTTTATCTGGTTCAAACCATGACCATTGGCCCTGTCACCTTTGAGCAGCTCGGGGTTTCTGCTGCAAGTGAAGGCAATCCTGAATATCATACTTTTCAAAAAATTGATGGCCGAGGCATCGATGGTATCATTGGTCTCAATGCCTTTTATGGCTTAAAAATGTTAATCGATTATCAATCAGAAATCATTCAAGTCTCTAAAGACAGTCTCACCATTGATGAGCCCAATGTCATGCGCATATCAAAAAAATCCACTGTACCACTGGTTGAGCTTACCTTAAAATTTGATAAGCTTAAAAAGGAAGTGGCCCAAAATTTTGTGATTGACACAGGTGCTTACCCTTACTTTTTTGTGAATGCTTGCGATATACCTCAAATGGAGCAGTTTACAGGAAAAGAGCAATTGCTGGTCAATGATTACTCTGGTCATGCTTCAAAAACTTATTTTGCTCAACTTTACGGCAAAATTCAATTTAACAAGAGTTACGCCATTAATTCGCCTTACATCACTTATGGAAGCACCCATTGCAATAGATTTCAGGTGGGATTATTAGGTAGAGGGTTTTTCTTGAAACACAAAGTCATTATCGATGTGGATGATTTTTTAGTGCAATTTAAGCCTTACAAAGATTAATATTCATAGACGGCATTAAAGCACTTTATTCAAAAATACTTTATGAATATCAACTTTGTCGCTCTGTGAAGGATCAATGTGATATCCTTGCTTCTCAAAAAACAACCTAGTTGCTCTAGGTGCTTCCAGTGACAAATGTTTCCAATGATTTTGCTTCAACCATCGCTCACAAATAGCTAGTAATTGAGAGCCCTCTCCTTGTGATTGTTTAAGCTTATCCACGAAAATCATTTGCAAGACAGGCTGAGACTTTAATTCAATATGAGCATAGCCAATCACTTGGCTTCCACGATAATAGGCTAAATGTATATGTTGTGGATCATTGGGAATGTGGTCATTTTTTCCAAAAAAAGCTTGTCTATTTTGCTTGATAAACGCCCATTCCCTATCTGTTAAGGCGTGAACTGTTCTTGCACCATTAAATTTTGTTTTGGCGTCTATTTCAGCAACAAAGCTATCTTTACCTAAGCAGTAGGCAACAATATCATTGGGGTATTGATTAGCTAAGCTAAATTTCAAGTCTCCATAAGCTACTCGATCGGATTGATGTGTACGCATCCAATCTCTAAAACTTAAATACCTAGCTATCTCATCATCACCGGTTTGATAGACATGAACGTTACAAGCGATATTTTTTTGAGTTTTTTGGAAGTAGTGCCTAAACAACATGCCAGCTTCTGCGCGAGAATCATATCCCTTTGAAGCCATTAGACTCACAGATTGAGAAACCAATTCAAGATCTTCAACAACTGGCATAATGTCTATAATAGGTTTCGCTGCTAACCCTGGAATTGATGTTGATCCAATATGGTGGATGGCTAGGCAGTTTCTGCCTAAAGCTTCTTGAATTATCTTAGCTTCATTTTTAAAAGCTGTAGGCCAAGATTGATCATACGCTACGACTAAGACTTTATTTGATCTCATGGGACTTACCGCAGTGTGACTTGTATTTAGTTAATACGGCCCCATATTGTATTTAATGAGGTAGATTGTTTTGAACAGCTGAGGCTACAATGAAAAAAAGCAATAAAAACATACCCTTAGATATCATTTTTACTGCTTTTTTGAATAATGGCGGAGAGACAGGGATTCGAACCCTGGGAGGGTTTAACCCCTCAACGGTTTTCAAGACCGCCGCATTCGACCACTCTGCCATCTCTCCGCACTAGTCTTAATTAAGACTTGCGGAATTTTACCCAACGCAGTACGATAATGCAAACTTTTTTAATAAATATATGTATAACATATTGATGTAAAAGATAATATTGCTGGTAATTTCCAGATTATTTTAGGTTTTTTGACCTAAAATAAGCTATACTTGAATTATTAACTAACTGACTATGGAGGCACTAAATGCCAAAGATCTATGATTCTCCCGTCATGAGAGCAAGCTCAGAATCTGTTCTAGCTTCTAACTCGGTCATTCGCAATACGTATATCTTATTGTCGCTATCACTTATTTTCAGTGCAGCCATGGCTGGCGTGGCGATGGTCATGAATACACCACCTCTTGGTGCTATGGCTCTTATTCCTGCGTTTGGCCTATTGTTTGCCATACATTGGCTTCGCAATAGCCCTATGGGCTTACTCCTAGTATTTGCCTTTACAGGCTTCATGGGATTCACACTAGGGCCTGTGCTTAATGCGGTCATTGGTGGCTTCTCAAATGGCAGTGAAATTGTGATGACTGCTCTAGGTGGCACTGGCTTTATTTTCTTAGCATTATCTGGCTATGCCATTACAACCAGAAAAGACTTTAACTACTTAACCGGCTTTATTTTAGGAGCCAGCGTTGTACTCATGTTAGGTGTTTTTGCTGGACTATTTATCCAAATACCTGCTTTCCATCTAGCCATGTCTTGTGGCTTCATGTTGTTTGCATGTGCAATCATCTTGTGGGAAACAAGCCAAATTATTCATGGTGGGCAAACCAACTACGTCCTAGCCACTGTCAGTCTTTATCTAGCTATCTACAATCTGTTTATATCTTTATTACATTTACTAACAGCTTTTAGTGGGCGTGATTAATTTAAAGGTTATCCCTCATTTCGATCAAAAAAGCCGGCAATAGCCGGCTTTTCTTTGGGTTGATTTTTTAAAAGATGACTGCTTTTCAGCTAAGAAAAGCAGTCATACGGAGCTAGCACTTTGCGCTTTTTATTATTATTCTTAAACTTATAGAGCGACTTTATCGCCTTTGATCTACCAACGCAACCTGGCCTTTTAAACAGCTCACTAGGTAAGCTCAAAAAAAATCAAATCAAATAATACTTGCAAAAAATCATCCAATGAATTTTCAACCATTTACAAATATTTTGGACGCCTAGATAATAAATAAAATGGCCACAAAAAATATCAAATCACATAAAATTTTTATTCATGAATGAAAGAAAATCTTCTGCTAGACAAGCTGAGCATCATAGATACTCAGCCTATTTTTAAATAGCTAAGGTGCTTTAATAAGTTCCTGGCCTTGCATATAAGATACTAAAACATCTGGAACCCGAATATCCCCATTGGCTTGCTGGTAATTTTCAAGCACAGCGATTAAAGTACGGCCAACAGCTAACCCAGATCCATTTAGCGTATGAACTAGTTCAGTTTTACCAGTCGCTGAGTTTTTGAATCTTGCCTTTAAACGTCTGGCTTGGAAATCTTCAGTATTAGAGCAAGAGGAAATTTCTCTATATGTATTTTGGCCGGGTAACCAAACATCCAAATCAAAAGTTTTTGTCGCACAAAAACCTAAGTCGCCAGTACACAAACTAACCACTCTGTAGGCCAGGTTTAACTTTTGTAAGATAGTTTGAGCGTGCAAGGTTATTTCATCAAGTGCTTCATAAGACTTCTCTGGATGTACAATTTGAACCATTTCTACCTTTTCAAACTGGTGCTGTCTTATCATCCCTCGTGTATCTTTACCATGTGAGCCAGCTTCACTTCTAAAACAAGGAGTGTGACTTACAAATTTAAGAGGTAGATCTTTTTCCTCTATCATTTGATCGTAAACAAGATTTGTTAATGGCACTTCTGCTGTTGGAATTAAACTAAGTGTTCGCTCACCTTTAATATGAAAGAGATCACTTTCAAATTTTGGTAGCTGACCAGATGCATATAAAGCTTTTTGCTCAACTAACAAAGGTACGATAGCCTCTTCGTAACCATGCTCAAGCGTATGCAAATCTAACATCCACTGGGCTAATGC
>CAYGPI010000031.1:0-26748 GCA_964351745.1 uncultured Francisellaceae bacterium | reverse complement strand
GTTATAATCCATCCAAGTTGTTCTTGGCAAATTAAATAAGCGCTTTCTCTCTAAAAATGTTTTCCCAGAATCAGGCGTTGGATCAATGAATATATGCACATGATTAAAGGCTGCAACAAGCTGAATATGTGTTGATAAAAGCATGCCATTACCAAACACGTCACCGCCCATATCTCCAATACCTACAACGGTGAAGTCCTCTGATTGAGTATTATGGCCTAACTCCAAGAAGTGCCTTTTAACAGATTCCCAGGCACCCTTGGCTGTGATCCCCATTTTTTTATGATCGTAGCCAGAAGAACCACCGGAGGCAAAACCGTCATCCAACCAAAAGTTATATTGCTGTGAAAGTTCATTGGCAATGTCTGAAAAAGTGGCTGTCCCTTTATCTGCTGCGACAACCAAATAGGGATCATCCTCATCATATCTAACAACATCGATGGGTGGCACGATCACATTGTCTATAATGTTATCAGTGATATCTAACAAACCTTGAATGAATATTTGATAACAAGCGATCCCTTCTTCGATCATGGCTTCTCGTGAATGGGTTGGCAGATTTTTAGGAACAAAACCACCTTTAGCGCCTAAGGGCACAATCACAGCATTTTTGACTTGTTGAGCCTTCATTAGCCCTAGAACTTCTGTTCTGAAATCTTCTCTGCGATCTGACCAGCGCAATCCTCCCCTAGCTACTTTAGCGCCTCGCAAGTGAACCCCTTCAACTCGTGGCGAATAAACAAAGATTTCAAACATTGGTTTGGGTAATGGCATCTCTGGGATCAATGACGGATCAAACTTCAACGATAGATAGTTTTTAGGGGTACCAGAGCTATTTCTTTGGAAAAAATTGGTTCGTATGGTCGCCATAATGACTTGAACAAACTTACGCAAAATTCTGTCTTCATCAAGGTTTTCAACAGCTTCTAAATCAGTTTTAACTTTAAGTCGAATAGCATTTGTCCGCTCATTTTTTGTATCTTGAGGCAACGTTGGATCAAAACGTAAGACAAATAACTCAACCAGCAGGCGGGAAATAACGGTATGCTTGGCAAGTGTATCCTCAATATAGTTTTGAGAAAAAGTAAACCCTATTTGCCACAAGTACTTGGCATATGCTCTAAGCATCGTGACTTCTTGCCAGTTAATCCCTGCGCCAAGAACGAGTCTATTAAACCCATCACTCTCAGCATTCCCATTCCAAATATTATAAAAAGCATCTTGGAAAACATCTTTAACAGCTTCGACATTTAAATTAGCCCCAGATTCATGAGTCATTCCAAAATCATTAATCCATACATGCAAATCACTTTGATTTTTAATTTCATGAGGCCGCTGATTAATAATACGCAACCCCATATGCTCAAGCATCGGGATGACATCAGATAATGGTATCGCAGTATCTCGATGAAAAATTTTAAATCGAATATTACCTTCTGGCTCTTCTAGAGGTCGATAGAAACTCATCGCTAATTCATTTTCAAGAGAGATAACTTCCATATGGGAAATATCATAAACTGCGGTTCTTGCAATGAAATGGGACGTGTAACCTAGAGGGAAAGCCGTGCAGTAACGATTAATTAAACGATTACCTTCTTCTTCTCCAAAATGATCTACCAAAGCATCTCTTAAGCTATCTTCCCAAGTCCTACCAGCTTCTATTAAACGCTCTTCAATGGCGTATTCATCAAAGGGCTTAATATTTTTCGGATCAATTTGAATTGTAAAATGAATGCGGCATAAAATAGATTCAGAAAATCTGGTGTTAAAATCTGAAAGCTCGCCACCAACCGCTTCCCCAACACGGATTCAGCCCTCTCTTCTTACATCCGAAGCACACCTCTCTCTTGGCACAAATAGTTGGCAGGAATAATAATGAGAAAAAATATCTTTTCGAATAAAAAATTTGATTCGTTTACGTTCTTGAAGGTATAGAATCCCTATCCCAATTTTAGTCAGCTCTTCTATAGAGCCTTGAAACATATCATCACGAGGGATCGTCTCTAAAATATTAATGAGAGACTTTCCATCATGGCTGTTTTCTCCAAAACCAGCCATAGACAATATCTTCTTAACCTTAGATCTCAATAAAGGTATATTTTGAGGGCTTCGATTATAAGCAGAGGCTGTATATAACCCGACGAAACAATGTTGTGAGACTACTTTTTGATTCTTGTCAAAGATTTTTACGCCAACCATATCTGGATTAGCAGGTCTATGAATTTTTGAAGAGCGGTTGGCTTTGCCAATTAATATTTGCTCAGGACCTAAAACTTCTGCGCGAGCGGCTTCAGACAGCTCTATCAGTTTATCAAAATATCCTTCTGTGCCTAACTTCAAGACACCAAGAGGAGAGCTAGTGTCTATCTTCCATTCAGTTTTGCCTTCACGCTCAACAAAATCAACTTTGCAATATCCTAAAAATGTAAAATGATCATCTCTTAGCCACCTTAGAAATTCGACATGTTCTTTAGGTTCAACAGAGCTGCCATGGCCAGATTGCTTCTCAATTTCTTGAATAGCATTCTCCATATTTTGTGTCATTTGAGGCCAATCAGCTACGCATAAGCGAACTTTGCCTAGAATGACTTCTATACAACAACGAATATCCTCTAGAACATCTTTATCACTTTGTTTGTCAAACTCTAAGAGCAAAGCCGCTTCAAATTCACCATTCTTAAGCTTCTTTTTTTTATAGACAATGGACTCTACGTGACCTTTGCCATCGCGAGTGATACCTAGGGCCCCCATATGCAAAATCAAATGAAGATTTAACCCCCTGCGGTTTAATTCCATGCGTATAGAATCCATTAAGAAAGGCGTGTCAGGATGTATCACTTCAATGACTGAATGAGTTGATTGCCAACCATTTTGTTCAAATTGAGGGTTATAGACTCGAACCTTACCTTCACCTGGCATACGATGACTTATGAAATTCCAATGCGAGAGAATGGAGCCATAAAGATCTATCACAGAAAATTTTATCAGGTCCTCAGGGGAAGCAGTTAGGTAGTACTGCTTGACAAAAGTTTCAATAAGCGTAGCCTCTTCTCGAGGAAGCTTCCGATAGATATGCTGTATTGCCTTCTCTATTACCTCAATTTGCTTTTCTTTAGCCCGCTTAAGCATATGTTCCCCATAGATGTTTATTGTGACCATTCTACATCAAATTCATTTTTAGCTATAGCGAGATGATGAACTCACCAAAATGCTTCGCTGCAACAATCTGTCTGCAAAAATGGTCTGATATCAATAAGGATATACCATCTTGCTAGACAGTTTATAAGGACCAGCGTATTGTAAGGCCAAAATTTGTGTTTATTTTACCAAATCAAAAAATGACAAGAAAGAAAGGCTCTGATGATTCCCATAAAACAATTGCTCAATCAAAATTTTAAGAAATGCCTCATTTTAAGCACCACCTTCTTCATGTTTAGTGGCTGCGCACAAAACCCGGTCACGGGGAAAAAAGAACTCATGCTTATTCCAAAATCACAAGAAATCAGTATTGGCGAAAGCAATTACGGCCCCATGCAACAATCTCAAGGCGGTATTTATACAGGTAGCCCTAGACTAACTCAATTAGTACAGGAAGTAGGCATTAAACTTTCCAAAGTTAGTGACGCGCCTGATTTACCCTATGAGTTCATTATCGTCAATGATGCTACGCCGAATGCTTGGGCTATGCCAGGGGGCAAAATCGCCATTCACAGAGGATTACTTGTAGAGCTACACTCTGAAGCTGAGTTAGCAGCTGTTTTATCCCATGAGATTACACATGCAGCCGCTAAACATAGTGCCAAATCAATGCAACGCCAAGTTCTTTTGGGTGCTGGCCTACTTGGAGCAAATGCAGCATTAGCGGATGAAGAGCATCAAACTAGAAACCAAGCCTTAATCCTAGCGGCAGGCGTCACAGGCCAACTAATCATGCAAAAATATAGCCGAAGTCATGAGTTAGAAGCCGACCATTACGGTATGATCTACATGGATAGAGCAGGCTATGATCCCACAGCTGCTGTTGAGCTCCAGAAAACTTTTGTCAAACTGCAAGATGGTAAAAAGGCCAACTGGTTGAGCGGCATGTTTGCTTCCCATCCCCCCTCACAAGAGCGGGTCGATGCAAACCAAAAATTTGCAGCAACCTTAAGTCAGCATACCTACCAAGGAAAGGAGGCATATCAAGAAGCACTTAAACCGTTACTGGCACAAAAACCTGCTTACGATGCCTCAGAGCAAGCTTCGACATTACTCTCCCAAAACAAGTACTCTCAAGCACTTGCAAAAATTAATGAAGCCATCCATTTTTACCCAAATGAAAGCTTATTTTATACAGCAAAAGGAGATATTCTTTTTCAACAAAAGAAACATAAGCTTGCCTTAGCTCAATATGAAAAAGCGATCTCATTAAATGATCAATACTTCTATAGCTACCTTCAAAGAGGATTGTTATATCAAGCTTTGGGGCAAGAACACCATGCTAAACTGGATTTAGAAAAATCTCAAATGCTTTTACCTACGGAAAATGCTAAGCAAGCATTAGAGAAAATTGCCCTCTAAAACACCTTAAGCTCTCTATGATAAATCTAGGAGAGCTTTTGACAACGTTTGTATCCAAGGCTGAGAGTCATTTAAGGCTGGCACCAGCTGAAATGCTTCTCCCCCCATCTTCAACCACTGCTCTTGGAGGCCAATATCTATTTCTTCAAGTGTTTCAAGGCAATCGGTCACAAAAGATGGACATACGACGCTTAAGCGGCGCACACCCTTTTCACGCAGTTCATGGAGTATCTGATCGGTATAAGGCTGGATCCATGGTATGCGCCCTAATCTAGATTGGAAGGCCACGCAATAGCTATCTTCAATACCTAAAGCAACTGAAAGTTCTCTGGCTGTTTGATAACACTGTGCTCTATAACAAAAGTAGTTATCTTTACCTATCTTAGGACAGGGCTGGCTTTGATCACACATTTTCTTTTCACTTTTAGCGATTTGACGCTCTGGCAACCCATGAAAACTCATTAAAACATGACAAGGGTTAAAGGCTTTAAGAAAAGGCGCTGTTCGTGTTTTTAAAGATTCGATAAACCATGGTTTATCATAGAAATGTGAGACATACTCAATATGAGGGATGTTCCATTGTTTGCCCAAAGTTTTAAAACAAAGCTCCATGGTGGAGCCTGTCGTTGATGAAGCATATTGCGGAAACATCGGAACAATCGTTAATTTGGCGACTTTCCCGGAAAACATCTCTATCACTTTGGGAATAGAAGGCTCACCGTAGCGCATCGCCAACTTTACGATATAATGATTAGGCAAAGCTTCTTTCATCTGACGTTCAAAAGACTCTGACAAATATCGTAAAGGAGAGCCTTTTTTTGGATCCCAAATTTTTTGATATCCTTTTGACGTTTTAAAAGGTCTAAAAGGTAATATAATGCCATAAAGTAAAGCCAGGCGAGACCACTTAGGCAAATCTATCACTCGCTCATCACTCAAAAATTCTTTTAGAAACTTGCGTACATCTCTCACAGATGGACTATTGGGAGTCCCTAAATTAACAAACAATAGACCATGCTTCATAACATCAACTTCTCAATAGATTCAAACTTTCCTTCCTTTGAATAAGAGATGGCGAACCGTCCTTGAATGCCATCGGTGGTGACAAACTGTCTGACCACATTAATTGGGAAGCGCACAGTTTGTCCTTGCTGCGTTTGAGCAAGAATAAATTTTGCACTTCCCTTGTAATATTTTAAAATTTCCTTTTCGCTAATCGCTAACGAAACTATCACTTTTGGCATCAAGCTAACGACTTGGTGACAACTTCATAGATATCTGGAGATAGGTTCTCAGATCGACTAATCTTTTCAAGCGCTTTTTTCATCAGACTCTTATGAGGCTCAGCATATCGTTTCCAAAAGCTTAATGGCTCTATCATTCTAGAAGCAACCTGTGGGTTAGTTTTGTTTAAATAGATAACTTTTTCAGCTAAAAAGTCATAACCTTTGCCGTCGATTTGGTGGAATTTTGGATTTTGTTGGCAAAAGCCCCCAATCAAGGCATAAACCTTATTTGGATTACGCATATCAAAGCCTTCGTGTTGTATTAACGATTGAACGTGCTCAAGAGCTTTATCGATTTTTTGAGTTGCCTGTAATCCCAGCCATTTATTGACGATAAGCGGATCGTGCTTCCAGTTTTGATAAAAATGCTCGAAGCATTCATCTCTTCTCTCGTCAACGTAGTCATTCATTGCCGTTAAAGCGCCCATTTGATCTGTCATGTTTTTGGCATCTTTTAGTTGCGCCAAACAATATTGGAACACTTCTTCTGAATGAGTACGACTCAACAGATATAGGGCTGTATTTTTTAAGGTACGCCATTGTATACTTTCTGAGCTTAGAGCATGATCATCTTTATTCATAGCTAAGAGATATACCCTCACTAAATTATCATAAAGTTTTTCTGATATCTGAATTTGGATCGTTTCTTTAGCTTGAATAAGCGCCAAAATAGGAATTGATTTTAAGCTCTCTCCCAAATACTCAAGACTTGGCAAAGTCAACAAAGAAGCCACTAAAGCAGGTTCATGGCTAGGTGTTTCAAGTACTTTAGCAAGGGCTTCAATCATACTTTCTGGCTTGCTAACATTATTAGAAAGCTGCGTTAAAACAACATCTGTCATCAACCGTTGAGCGGCATCCCAACGATTAAAAGTATCCACATCATCCGTCATCAAGGTCGCCAATTCATTAGTTCGATAGGGATAATGGCATATGACTGGAGCAGAAAAATTGCCAAAAAGAGATGGAATTGGCTCACTTGGCACGTCTTTAAACTCATAGGTTTGAGTCACTTGATCTAAAATTAAAATAGCAGAGGTCTTATCTGATAAGTAGCTATCGTCACATTGTGGCTGAATGGCTTCACCATTGGCGGTGATTAACCCAACTTTAACCGGCATAAAAAATGGAGCTTTGGGCGACTTATCCGCTGTTGGTTGACACTGCTGAGTCAAAGTCAAAGTGTATGTTTTAAGTTCTGGATCATAGGCACCTTTAGCCGTGACCTCTGGGGTTCCAGCTTGATAGTACCAACGCTTGAACTGGGTTAAATCTATCTTATTAGCATCACTCATGGCTTGCACAAAATCATCGGTTGTGACGGCTTGCCCATCATGGCGCTCAAAGTAGAGATCGATCCCCTTTCTAAAACCATCGACGCCTAACAAAGTATGTAGCATACGAATGACTTCTGAGCCTTTGTAATAAATAGTCATCGTATAGAAATTATTAATCTCTATAAAAGAAGCTGGCCTAACAGGATGCGCCATGGGCCCTTTATCCTCAGGAAATTGACGAGATCGCAAAACACTCACGTCTTCAATACGCTTCAAAGTTGGAGATCCGGTGGATGCTGAAAACTGTTGCTCTCTGAAAACTGTCAGCCCCTCTTTCAAGCTTAATTGAAACCAATCGCGACAAGTCACGCGATTGCCGGTCCAATTATGAAAGTATTCATGGCCTATCACCGCTTCAACCAATTGGAAATCTTTATCGGTTGCAGTGTCTTGATTCGCAAGGACATATTTAGCATTAAAAACATTCAGACCTTTATTTTCCATAGCCCCCATATTGAAATCATTGGCAGCTACAATCATATAAATATCTAAATCATATTCTAGACCGTAAGTTTGCTCATCCCATGCCATTGATTTTTTGAGTGAATCTAAACCATGTTGGCACTTGTCCTCAAGACCAGCTTCAACATAAATCTCTAGATCAATGATTCGGCCAGACATTGTTTTAAATGTATCTTTAACACAAGCTAATTGGCCTGCCACCAGAGCAAAGAGATAGCTCGGCTTCTTAAAAGGATCTTCCCAAGTAACAAAATGACGACCACCATCCATATCTCCCTTATCGATAGGATTTCCGTTAGATAGCAACACAGGGTACTGATGCTTGTCTGCAACAATGGTTGTTGTAAACTTTGCCATGACGTCAGGCCTATCCTGGTAATAGGTTATTTTTCTAAAGCCTTCCGACTCACATTGTGTACAAAACATGTTACCTGACTTGTATAAACCACTTAAAGCCGTATTATTTTGTGGTTGGATAACTGAAATAATTTCAATGGTTGCTTGATTAGGTACAGATTTGATAATCAATTCTGAACTTGAAAGTTTGAAATCGTCTGGCTCCAAGCTCTTGCCGTTCATTGTGATAGATTTTAATTCTTGATCTTCACCATACAAGACAAGATCTTCTAACGGGCTTTCTGAACTTTTAAGGACATTAAGCTCAGTTCGCACATTTGTATCTTGCTCTTTTAACTCAACATACAGATGAACGCTCTGCGTCACATACGAAGGTGATTGATAATCCTTTAAAAAAATAGCCTCTCTGGTCGCTTCACTTTTCATGTGACTTCCTTTGTTTGTTTCAGAACTAAAATGACATAATAACATTCAATTATATGACTAATCATTGCTCGAAGAAAGCCCCAAGAGAACAATGGATAATTCAGTTGCTATCCAAAAGCATGGGGACATACAATATTAAATAAGAGTTACGATAAAGCTATCTACTTAAGGAGTTACCATGGATGTTCTGAGTCAATTTAAGGATCGATATTCTAACCGCACTCAGGAAGAAGAGATTTCAATTACTGAATATCTCGCGAGGTGCAAAGAAGACAAAATGGCATATGCCAATGCAGCAGAAAGATTACTGCATGCTATTGGGGAGCCTACTTTTGTCGATACAAGCAATGATCGCAGATTAAGCCGAATCTTCTCAAACAAAGTCATTAAACTATATGAGTCGTTCGAATCCTTCTATGGGATGGAAGAGCCCATAGAGCAAATTGTTTCCTTTTTAAAACACGCCGCTCAAGGGCTTGAGGAAAAGAAACAAATACTATATCTCTTAGGGCCTGTTGGTGGCGGTAAATCATCACTTGCTGAACGTTTAAAAATGCTTATGGAGCATGTTCCTTTTTACGCCATTAAAGGCTCGCCCATCTTTGAATCGCCTCTTGCGCTATTTGATGCAACAGAAGACAGCCCTATTTTAGAAGAAGAATATGGCATCCCTAAACGCTATATTGACACCATCATGTCACCATGGGCTGTCAAACGCTTGCACGAATACAATGGTGACATCAATCAATTTAAAGTCGTTAAAATATGGACGAGTCGCCTTAGACAAGTGGCCGTTGCTAAAACAGAGCCCGGTGACGAGAACAACCAAGACATTTCATCCTTGGTTGGAAAGGTTGATATCCGGATGCTTGAGCAGTTTTCTCAAGATGATGCGGATGCCTATAGCTACTCAGGCGGTCTCTGTAAAGCCAATCGAGGCTTACTAGAGTTTGTAGAAATGTTTAAAGCGCCCATTAAAGTCTTGCATCCTTTATTAACAGCCACCCAAGAAGGCAACTACAATGGTACTGAAGGATCAGCCTCAATGCCCTTTGATGGCATTATTATGGCTCATTCCAACGAAAGTGAATGGCAGACTTTTAAAAATAACAAACATAATGAGGCTTTTTTAGATCGAGTTTATATTGTTAAAGTACCTTACTGCTTGCGTGTTACTGAAGAAGTAAACATTTACCAAAAACTACTAGAAAACAGTTCGTTAACCACGGCGGCATGTGCCCCTAACACTTTAAAAATGATGGCGCAATTTTCTACACTTTCTCGTCTTAAAGAGCCTGAGAATTCAAGTATCTTCTCTAAAATGCGCGTCTATGATGGTGAGAACCTAAAAGATACCGACCCAAAAGCAAAATCATATCAAGAATATTGCGATTTCGCTGGTGTCGACGAAGGCATGACTGGGCTATCAACCAGATTTGCTTTTAAAATACTCTCTAAAGTCTTTAACTTTGACACGACTGAAATCGCTGCTAACCCAGTTCATCTACTCTATGTGATAGAGCAGCAAATTGAGCGTGAGCAATTTCCACCAGAGCTACATGAACGATACATGTCCTACATTAAAGGATTCCTTACACCACGGTATGTAGAGTTCATTGGTAAAGAAATTCAAACAGCGTATTTAGAGTCATACTCAGAATATGGTCAAAACATCTTTGATCGATATGTCACTTATGCAGATTTTTGGATCCAAGATCAAGAATTCCGTGATCCTGATACTGGTGAAATCTTAGATAGACGCTCTTTAAATGATGAACTTGAAAAAATTGAAAAGCCTGCTGGTATTAGTAACCCTAAAGATTTCAGAAACGAAATCGTGACCTTTGTTTTACGTGCAAGAGCAAAAAACCAAGGTAAAAACCCAAGTTGGACGAGCTATGAGAAATTACGTGTTGTGATAGAGAAGAAAATGTTCTCTAACACGGAGGACCTATTGCCCGTTATCTCATTTAACACTAAATCTTCAGAAAATGAAAAACGCAAGCATCAGGATTTTGTCGATAGAATGGTTGACAAAGGCTATACTGCAAAACAGGTTAGATTGCTTTGCGAATGGTATTTGCGCGTTCGTAAGTCTTCATAAACGGGGATTCGTATGTCACGTTTTATAGATAAGCGGCCTAATGGCCGCAATAAAAGCGCCGTCAATAGACAGCGCTTCATGCGTCGATACAAGCATCAAATTCAAGAAGCTGTCCGAGATGCTGTCGCTGGCCGCTCCATCAAAGAAGTTGATGAGAGTGGTGAAAAAATCACGATCCCTACAAAAGATATCTCTGAGCCAAACTTTAATTTTGGTGAAGGTGGTGAGCGATCTTTCATTTTACCAGGCAACAAAGATTTTGTGTCTGGAGATCTCATTAAACGACCTCCCAAAAGTAGTGGCGGACAAGGCTCTAATGCTAGTGACTCTGGTGATGGGGAAGACGGTTTTGTCTTTGAAATATCAAAAGAAGAATTTCTTGAGCTATTTTTTGAAGATTTAGCATTGCCCAACTTAGTTAAAACCCAAATCGCTAAAGTACCTGCCTTTAAAATGGTTCGTGCTGGATACACGCAAGATGGTAACCCAAGCAATATTAATGTTGTCCGCTCTTTTAGATCCGCCATTGGTCGACGGATCGCACTTGGCAGCCCTCTTAAAAGTCGACTGAAAGCCTTAGAAGAGGAATACGAAGCGTTATTAGCAGCCAACGCTAATTCAAGTAAAATTTCACAACTTAAAGAAGACATTGAACATCTAAAGAAACGAATCCAAATGATTCCTTTTATTGATCCTTTTGACTTGCGTTACAACAACCGAGTCAAAATTCCTAAACCATCAACACAAGCCGTCATGTTTTGTCTTATGGATGTTTCTGGCTCTATGGATGAAGCGAAAAAGGATATCGCAAAAAGATTTTTTATCTTACTTTACCTTTTCTTATCTAGAAATTATGAAAATGTTGAGGTTGTATTCATTCGCCATCATACGTCTGCTAAAGAAGTGGATGAGCAAGAATTTTTTTACTCCAGAGAAACGGGAGGCACGGTTGTCTCTAGCGCTTTAGAGCTCATGAAGGATGTCATGCATTCAAGATATCCAACCAGTGATTGGAATATCTATGCGGCCCAAGCTTCTGATGGAGATAATTGGAACAACGACTCCCCAAGATGCCGTGATATTTTAGTGAATGATATATTGTCTTACGTACAATATTTTGCTTACGTTGAGATTATGCCAAGACATCACCAGAGTCTTTGGGAGGCCTATCTTTCGGTGAAAGAAACAGCGCCTCAATTTGCTATGCAACATATCGAAGACTTTAAAGATATCTATCCTGTGTTTCGTGAATTATTTAAACGTCAAGAGCCAACTCTTGCTTAAAGGATAAAGTATGACTAAACGTCAATTAATTTCTGACTCAAATGAGTGGACCTTTGACCTCATTGGCAAATTTGATGTTGAAATCGCTAGGATCGCTGAAAACTTTCAATTAGACACTTACCCGAATCAAATTGAAGTTATCTCCGCAGAGCAAATGATGGATGCCTATTCTTCAACAGGATTACCTTTAGGATACTCACACTGGTCATTTGGCAAGCAGTTTTTATCTGTTGAGAAAAACTACAAGCGTGGCGCGATGGGCCTTGCCTATGAGTTAGTGATTAATTCTGATCCTTGCATCGCTTACCTCATGGAAGAAAATACTTTAACCATGCAGGCTCTAGTCATTGCACATGCCTGCTATGGCCATAATTCTTTCTTTAAAAACAATTACTTATTTAAGACTTGGACAAGCCCTGACTCGATTGTTGATTATCTGGTTTTTGCTAAAAAATTTGTTGCCGAATGTGAAGAGCTGCATGGCATTGATGCTGTAGAAAGTGTTCTAGATGCGGCGCATGCACTCATGAATCAAGGCGTTGATCGGTATAAAAGGCCACAAAAACTTTCACTCCGTGAAGAGAAAATCAAACAAGCAAATCGCGCCGAATACTTACAATCTCAAGTGAATGAGCTGTGGCGCACTTTACCAACCAGCATTAAAGAAGAAAAACAGAAAAAAGTCACTAGATATCCCAAAGAGCCTGAAGAGAATATCCTTTATTTCGTAGAGAAAAATGCTCCCCTATTGGAATCTTGGCAACGAGAGTTAATCCGCATCGTCCGGAAAATGGCTCAGTATTTCTATCCTCAGAGACAAACCAAAGTCATGAATGAAGGATGGGCAACCTTCTGGCATTACACCATTTTAAACCAGCTCTATGACGAACATTTAGTCTCAGATAATTTTATGATGGAGTTTTTACATTCCCATACTGGTGTTGTCTACCAACCATCATACGATAGCCCTTATTATAGTGGAATAAATCCCTATACACTTGGGTTTGCCATGATGTGCGACATCAGACGAATCTGTGAAAATCCTACCAAAGAGGATAAAACATGGTTTCCGGATATTGCAGGGAGCCCTTGGTTAGAAACCATGGATTTTGCCATGCGTAATTTTAAGGATGAAAGTTTTATCTCTCAGTTTCTATCTCCAAAAGTCATTCGAGATCTCAAACTGTTTTCTATCCATGACGATGATCATAAAGATGAAATGGTCGTCAACAATATCCATAATAAAGATGGCTACCAGCAAATTAGAGAGCTACTCTCTGATCACTATAATCTTAGTTTTATTGATCCTAACATCCAAATATATAATGTGGACACAAAAGGAGACCGCTCTTTAACCCTAAGATACACACAAACTAAACGCCGGCCTCTTGAAGGGACGAGCACGGATGAAGTCCTTAAGCATCTGCATGCTTTATGGGGCTTCCCCATCCATCTTGAGACGATCGATGACGCACTGGTAGCTAGTTTAGACTTCCAATGCCCCTCAGTTGAGCCAAACTCTTAAGGTAGAAACCTGAAATAAATTAGCTGCGTTTTATAAAATGCAGCTAAAAAACTGTCAACGACACTAGCTTTAGCTTCATAAAGATTAAATGTAGTTGAGTGACTATTGTTTATATGACGCCTTCTAGTATTTCATATATATAAAATCCGTTTATACTCATTGATTCATAGCCCAGAAGCCCGTAATATGTTCAATTCAGTCCATTAGATAGATAATTACGTGCTTGAATCCATAAAATCTCTCATATCCATCACATTTCTAATCCCTTTGGTATGCATCTTTGGGCTCTATCTTTCTATCAAATGTAGATTTTTGCAATGTACTTATTTCTTTAAAGCTTGGCAGCTTTTCATCCATGATCGTAACCCTGATAAGAAATCAAGCTCATTCAGTGCTGTTGCGGCAGTTCTGGGAGGCAACTTAGGAACAGGGAACATTGCCGGGATAGCTGTCGCTTTAGCGGCTGGTGGGCCTGGAGCGCTGTTTTGGATGTGGGTCATGGCAACTATTGGTGCCATTTTAAAATTCGGTGGTACCGTTCTAGGGATTCTTTTTCGCAAAAAAGATGATCAAGGCGAGTTTGTCGGCGGTCCCATGTATTACCTTCTATATGGCCTAAAATCTAAGAAGCTAGCTTATTTGTTTTGTATTTTTACTATTTTATCCGCACTTACTGTGGGCAACTTAGTTCAAATGAATTCCTTGAGCTTACCACTAACGGAATTGGGATTACCTCCTTTGGCGATAGGGATATTCATGGCGGCACTAGTGGCTATGGTTATTTTAGGTGGGTTGCAACGTTTTTCCCAAGTCGTTTCTAAGATTGTCCCTGTCATGGCTATCTTATATATATTTGCTTGTATGGCATTACTGCTTAAAGAATATCAAATGATTTTGCCCTCTCTTGAATTAATCATTAAATCTGCATTTAGCCCAATTCCTCTAGCCGGGGGAGTTGCAGGATTCGCTGTTATCGAAGGTATCAAGTCTGGTTTTGACCGAGGCCTATTTGCAACAGATGTTGGCGCAGGACTTGCTCCTATCTTGCATGCCAGTGTAGAAAGCCATACTTCACGACTACAAACAGCGATTACTCAAGGAATTATTAGCACCATATCACCGCTCATTGTCATGATTGTATGTACCTTAACTGGGCTAGTCCTTATCGCGACAGGCACTTGGACTAATACCGAGCTTGAAAGTACTAACCTTTGCATCGAAGCTTTCAAAATAGGATTTGGTCTGCCAATGGCTGGGCATATTATCACTTTTACATTGTTTTTCTTTGCCTTTACTACTATTTTAACCTGGTCTTTTTGTGCCGACAAAGCCATCGAATTCATGTTCTCAAGAAAACACATTCGAGTCTTTCAATTTATTTTTATTGGGCTGATTCCCATGGGTGTTTTTATCAAGGTAAATGTCGTTTGGACGCTGGCGGATCTATTCATGAACTGCATGCTTATCATCAATGTCATTGGGCTTATATTATTAAGCCCGGTCATTATCAAAAAGGTTAAATATGGGCTAAAAAGCATGAAGTTAAGTCACTAATTCAACCTCATACCCTGTATGTTTTCTAATATTCAAAACACCGCAATCGAGTATCAAATACTGCCCTTTGATACCCAAAAGCTTTCCTTCGATGATGGGTAATTTATCAAAAGATAAACTCTTAATCTTTTCTGGATATTGCATCACTGGGTAGTGGCATTCAAAAATCTGGGAGTCCTCAAGGATTTGTATCGCATCGTCGCCAAACGTCATTTTAACTGACTCAATCCCAGATTTGGCTTTTTCCATAAGCTCTTTGGATTTAGCTGTTATATCTATGACAGGGTTGTCTTGCCTAAGCAATGTTCGCCAATTTGTCTTATCTGAAATAAGATCTTTAAAGACGGCTTCTAAATAACCAGATTGCCTGCGAGTCATGACTTCAAACAATGGTTTAGCTTGTGTCGCTCCTTGATCGAACCAACGAGTTGGCATTTGAGATTTTCGAGTAATACCGATTTTAAGATCAGAGGTTACAGATAAATAGACGATATGAGGGATCATACAATGAGTTTCACCCCATTGAGGCTCTCGACACGTACCCAAATGATAATGACAAGTTTCAGGCTTCATGATGCATAAATCACAGCAAGCAAGTTTTTGACTACACGGGTAACAGTAACCCTGACTATAGGTTTTCTTAATTGAGCGATGACAATGAGTGCACTCTCGGTGACCAGTAAATTTTAGGCTTATCTGCTTACCAATGAAAGAATTAAGTTTTTTTTCAAACTTATCCGAAACAAAAGTATAGTGAGCGGGATCACCACTTATGTGCTCTACTTTCATTTTTGATACAATACCAATCATAGACTTCACCTTCAGCTAAGGCTAATAAATGACACAGTCTATAGATCTCGTGGAGCGTTGGAAAGAGATCGTAAAGATCAAGATCCAAACTGTTTTAACTTTTTGTCGCCATTAGGCTCTAATTTATCCACTGACTCCGAGCAGTAAACCACACAATTTCTTCCACGTTTTTTCGCTTCATACAACGCTTGATCTGCCGCGCTAACAAGAAGCTCTGGCATAAATCCTCGAAATGGATTGGCGCTTGCAACACCAAAACTTGCCGTCACATATCCCCAATCGTTGGTAGGATGCTTTAAGTGCAAATCGTTAAGTGAGCGACAAAGTCTATCAGCGACGAAGCTTGCCCCAACAACTTCTGTCTCGGGCAAAATCATTGCAAATTCCTCTCCACCGTACATTGCAATGAAATCCTTAGGACGATGAAGTTCATTTGAAAGAAATTGAGCTAATTGTTGCAAACATTGGTCACCTTGCTGGTGGCCTAAAGTATCATTATAAGCTTTGAAACTATCAACATCTATCATGACGACACTAATAGGCTCTCCATGACGGATCGAATCTTTGAGATATCTTTCAAAGGTATCTTCAAAAGCTCTTCTATTAGCAATCAATGTAAGGGGATCTTTTAAGGATATCTCACTGAGAAACTCTGTTGAATCGAGCAGCTTGTCATTAACGACTCGAAGCTGCTGACCAAAATCGATCAAGTTTTGACGCATTGAAATCAAGCGACGCATGGCTTTTAGCTTAGCATTGAAAATACCGTATGAAATAGGTTTTTTTAAAAAATCATCACCACCAGCATCAATGGCTTGAATAATCGTATCATCATCAGCAGATTGACTAACAAAAATGATAGGCTTCCAATCTGATATGTCAAAACAAGCTTTCCTTAAATTCTGTACCGTGACTAAGGCATCTTGGCTCGTCAAATCTAAATCAATAAGGACAATGTCTGGAGATTCATCAGCAAACATTTGTAAGGCATCATGGCCATTTTTAGCAACAAAACTTTCGTGTCCCATCTTCGCTAGCATTTTTGTTAAGCACTGTGTCTCAATTTCTTCCGAGTCAGCAATCAATACTTTCATGTATATCAACCTATTGATACAAAATGTTAAACTGTTCAAATCAATTATAGACTACGAACCAAAAAGTTATTCGGGTAACTATTTCAACCCTGTAAGTTCTAGGATTCTAAGCCTGAATGTTTAGTTTAGAACAGATGTGTAGGAGTATCATGGTGGGTATCAATGCCGAGCTTAAAATCGATGTGCTCAATGCCTTTTCAACCTTACAAGATAAACTAGAGAGCTTGGGCCAAGCACTGGATAAAGATCAGGGGCTCACCGCTTGGATGCAACCAGCCCCTCCCTTATTAAGCTACCAAAGCACGACGCTAAACCCCAGGCCACTTGCTTTTGCCGCACTAAGCCAACTTGAGTATGCGGATCAACAAGAACCAAGAGAAACTTTGGTTTGTCCTGGTTTTATTGGAGCCAGTCAAGAAACAATTGATTTAGCTCAACAATTAAATGAAGCCAAAGATATTTTCAAGCAAGCCGTACTTCGCTTAAGACAAGCCAAAGGCTCTCTCAAAGATTTAAACTTCAACGATCAGAACACCCAAAACAACCATGCTAGAAATTCACAATTATCGAGCTCTCTACAAAAAATGGGCTTGTCCAGGCTACATTTAAAACAATGTTATCGAAAAATCCCTATTTTGAAACACGCCCCTATAAAAATAAGTTGGACCTGGGCGCATACCAGATCAATCAAGCGTATCACCGTTGAGCAAGCTCAGCGATTGCTTCAAAAAAAATCTCAAGATTCTGGGATCCAACATCAACTATCACTACTCGCCCAAGTACCTGCTCACGAAAACTTAGCTATCGTACAGGAACTTGCTCCTCACTTGCGAGCCAACATATTGCTCCCAAAAGATACAGTTGCGAAGCCAAGGTTAATGGTGAAAGGACCTATTCCAATTTTTTTCCCCGCGGGATCCGAGACCCCAGCGCCACAGTTTAAACCACCTGGAGAAAAGCTACAAAAGGATATCAATCGCCTCATTAGAAATGATGTCAAGATTGATCCAAACCCATTTCTACCGGCTATAAGAGCTCATCGATACACGATCAACAATGCCCTGTTAGAGATGGAAACGGAATAACCGGCCATTTCTAACTTTGTTGTGGTTACTGAATTTTTAGATGGCTAAGTGTCTTTGAGTAAAAGTGGCTATACACGCCATCAACCAATATGGTTAACCCAAAAAGAGATTTTTGGGAGAACAATTCCTTCTACTTTCCTTCTAAACTTTAGTTATTGATAAACTCTTTTGAATCCATGATGAGTGCAACCAAGCTACAACCTATTTGGGTAAAATCTGAGCGATTTTTCCTTTTTCCCTTACAGCCCTCACTGGCTACGGTTATCAGCCTACTTGCTTGTACACCCTTATGGTTAACAACCATAGACAACAAAATTTTATTGGGCATTTTATGCGCTTTATTCGTGTCAATCGCCACAGCTGTCCTTTTTGCCACACTCGAGCACGCGATGCAAGGATCATTCTCTCCTCCCCAATTTACCAAAAAAATATCCAGAGACTACGCCTCAGTACTGCTACAACAATCAGGGTTAATGATACTTTTTATTGCGATCTTGTACTTTGGACAGCAACAATTTGGGCAAAGCTTTTTTTATGTATTTGGCACATTACTTACCTTTTGCTACCCAGCCATACTCATGATATTTAGTGCAACTCGCCAATTAAGCGAGGCTTTAAATCCTTTAAAAATTACTGAGTTTATACTTCAGCTAGGCCATTCTTATTTCGTACTTCTCGGCATCATTTATTTGTTGGCAGGTGGTTTAATATTTAGTTACAATCAACTTATTCTCTATTTACCTTGGATTGTTGCCATACACTGGATAACTTTTATCTCCAGTTTCATCTGTCTTTCATTATTTCACATGATGGGTTACGTTATCTATCTCAACCATGAGACATTAAACCACTCTAGCATTCACATTGATAACAGCCTTGTCGAAACAACACACCCTCTTATCGCTGAGATAAAATTGCTCATCAGAAGCGAACAGCACGATGAAGCCCAAGCGTTGCTTAAGAATGCTCTCATCGATGAGCCTTATAATATCGATTTTAATGATATGTACCACAAATTGTGCCTCATTCAAGGTCATCCAGTGCCATTGGAAGAACACTGTAATCTCTACCTGAAATTTCTTCTCCAAAAGGGCTACCATGGAAAAGCGCTAGAGATATTTTTAGCTGTGTTTAACCATCATAAAAACTATAGAATGAACGATATGGAAGATATCATTAAAATGGCTAAAATCTTGCAAGATGCTCGTGAGTACTCGATTATCATTCGGTTCTTAGATGGTCTTCATCATCGACATCCAGAGCACAGACTCATTCCTAAAGCTTATGGATTTTTAGCTAAAGTTTTACATGAGCAATTTGGAAGAGATAAACAGGCCGTTAGTATTTTAGAGTATATCCTGGTGATGTATCCTGACCACCCAATTAAATATGCCGTCAAAGACCAAATTGATAAAATTGCCAAGTGTCAAAGTATCTTAAAGAAATAACTGACTACAATGAAATTCGTTTGGCTTCCTTGGCTGAAGCTGTTTGAGGGTATAGCTGCCAACACCAATCAAGGATTCGTTTAGCTTTCACTGTATCATTCTTATTCATAAATGAGCGAACTAATTGAAGCTGCTCTCTAGCTATCATCTCGTCTAACTTTCCTGACTTGTTAAATTGAACAAAGATTTTAAGTATCTTCTCAGCGTCGTCTAAATATCCATAACGCCTGAATTTATGTAAAACATTAAGAAAAACATTGGGATCAAATCGTATTGAAGGCTCAGCGTTTTTAATGTAGTTTTTAAAAATAATATTTGTCATGCTGACGCAAGCTTTACTGTTATCTTTTAAAGACAATATTTTTCCTATCACAAGATGATAATCGTCACTTGAAGGCTCTATTTTTGTAACATTAAAAAGATTAAAAAGAACTTCTTGATTTTGTGGATAGTTTTCGTGTAATTCAAATAATATCCTTTTAGCTTGAGGGAAATTCAACTCCGAAAGATGATCCAAGGCACGATTATATTGAGACTGGAAATCTAAAAATTTTCTCTCCTGCCCTTTCGATGATTGACCTTGAGAACCATATTTCATGCGATATAGGAGTGCACCGATTAAAAGACCTGTTACAAATCCACTCAGGTGAGAACTATACGACTGGGATGATACGGGATGCAAATAATATTCTAACAATTCCCAGCCCAGCCATAAAGGAATAACTATCATACCTGGCAACTTCAAAGTATTGAAATAAAACAGAATATTCACAAAGAAATCTATTTTTTTGAATCGGTACATTAAAGCATGGATCCCCAATAACCCTGCAATACCACCACTTGCTCCTATCAAAGGAATTAAAGAAAACGGGTATAGGTAACCAAAAACACAGACGGTCATAGTATGAATAACAGCCAAAGAAAGAACAAAAACAAAGCTGCCAATCAGAATTTCTAAATTCATACCAACGAAGAATAGAAAGATGACGTTGCCTAATAAATGTTGCCAACTACCATGAAGAAAGAAACTTCGTCCCAAGTCGAGCAAGGATGGCTGCGCGCTTTTAAAGCCATATGAAAAAGCGTGATCTTTAGATAGTAAAAATTCATATTCTCTTCGTAACTTTCGCCACTCCCGATATTTGGGATGGGTCTCATTAATAATATTACCTTTGGCTAGCTCCCCTTGAAAAATAGGATCTGAATGTTGTGCCCAATATAGCTCTTCAGTCTTGACAACGTCATGACGTAGCCCCTCAATGATTTTGTAGTACACATCCACATGCATATGTCTTCTAGCAAAACGAATATATTGAGGCAATTCAATCTTATCAATCCCTTTATCATAGTATAACTTCTTAGCCTCCTCTCGAACTGTTTTATCATCCAGTTGAAAAAAAATGAAAGTCAAACAAAGAGCCAAGCTTATAAGAACCGTGGCAACCGGAAGTCTAGCAAGCGATATTTTTTCATGAATAGGTAATAAAAACAGCATAGCAATCCCGAGATGAGCATCCAGTTAATTATAGATCTTTATGTTCATAAAGACCTATCTTAAAGAGTGAAATCTATTTAAAGGGGATTGATATGGCGCCTCTTCTTGAGACTGGGCCTGCTCACGTCTCTGGCGACTAAACTGAGGTGTTAGACTTGGTTTAACAGACTCATGAAAAATTTTTTGGTGAGCTTCGTCAACTGCTTTGATTCCCTTTTCAAAATGAAACTCAACCTTTTCCACAGATTGCTGCAACAAATATAGAGGATTATGGGTTAAATCATCAGTTAAAGACAATGCGCAAGCGCCCAGGGCTGAGAGAATAGCAAAAGCCGCCATGCTGAAGCCTAAGACCACTTCTGATATAACAGGCATCCAAGCCAATGGATTAGGCAGCAAAGGCAAGCTAAATGCCCAAAGAAGCCCAATATAGCAGCCCCATTCTAAAGCAATCGACATCCCTTTTGAGAAATCACCCGTCGCCTGATATCCTAATTTCTGTGCCATTGTATAAACACTCAGTTTGCATAGCTCTGTCAATTCATTAACCATCGTTCTTGCTAATCGATACGGAGCAAACATTAAATTGACAAGAGACAATCCAAATCGAACACAAGCTATAGGGAGACCTATCAGAATATTTTTTGTGAACTTATCTCCACCTAAAGATAAGGCATAAGTGATATCTTTAAAGGAACTTAAAATAGATTTTATAGCCAGCAATTCATATTGAAGAAACAACGGCGTACGGTGAGTTCCATTTGCGAAATACCATAAATCACCTAAAAGAGCGCCGGCATCTAGCTCTTGATGGGAAGGATCATGAATTTTCTTAAATCGAGCATTGTCTAACGGCAAAAAGCTTGATACTGGCCCTAAATGCTGAAGCTCTTTTGTAACCCAATGACTAATCTTTTCTAGAGATCTTGGGGGATACCCTTGGTGCCCCTCTTTGCACTCATCAATATCTCGCTTCATATATAGGATGATCTCGCGCGTCATCACTTCATGTAAAACCTCGGGGGTATAAGAAGGTAGTCCGTCAGCTAGATTTATAGGGTGCGACACCATAGCTTTAAACCATGCATCTTGCAACTGCTTATGTATCGCAGATATATCTTTAAAAATGGCTTTAAGTGGGACATATAACTTTTTGCTCTTTTTATGGCTATCAAAAAAATCTTTTAAGACATACAATTTATCTAGGGACGTTGCATAAGGGTAAGACTCTCTAAAGAGTTCAGATTCAAACAAATCATGCTCTATAGCGCGTCTAACTGATCCACGAATATAATCATGGTAAAATTGAACTAGCCAAGCATGAGAGTTGGCATGACTGATAATAGAATTAAAATGTGGCTCAATGGCCTTAGGTATGCGACTTCCCATAGCTGATAGCTTCCTTGCACCCAGTACGGCAACGCTTATTTATAAAACGTTGTAATCATGAGACTACTATGCCAGAAAGCTATTCATGCAATCAAATATTCGAAGTGATTAAAATCATATCTCACTATTAATATGAGCATTCATCAAAGTATGAATGGTTTGATTTTCACTTAACTCAGCTAATCGTGTTCTAAAATAGGCTGTATAACCCTTGCAAGGTGAAGCATGAGAAAAGCCCATATAAACATCTTCGGCACCCACAAGCATTGGTAAGAATTCTACACTGTCATTACCATACCAATTAATGCCAGCAGCAAGTAATTGTGCACTGCCGACAATGTATTCATACTCTCCGCGATTTAACTTCCTAAAATCATATCGAAGATTTCCTATCGAGGTAATATTTAAGTTTTTCTCCGCAAATCTTGTGAATTCTCGACCTAATTGATTATTAGATGGTGTGACTCCAATACGACCCATAAGATCATGCCAATCAGAAAACTGGAAATATTCGCCAGATGGCACAATGATACCTAAGCTATCAGCAAAATAATGAGGAAGAACAAGTCTAGCTATTTTTTCATATTTAGGCAGATCATATGTGGCAACTAAAAGATCAACATGACCACGTCTCAATTGATGCTCAAGCTCTCTTTGATCAGAAATGGCTCTTACTTCAACTGGAATATTGAGTTCGTGAAATAAACGTCTTGCCAAATCAACACTAGCACCAGTCAAATGCCCTTCTTTCATGTAAGAATAAGGTGGCCAACCTGGTTCGCCGGAAATGACAACTTTCTTGCACTGCAAGGGCTCAGCCTTAGAGGGGCCATGAATGAATAACAATAAAAATAAAATTGAAAAATGAATAAAAAAACCTTGGCGTGACATGGATAATCTTCCCTTAAAATCTTTCTCATCTTATGATAGCTAAGTTTTATAACATTGAAACCTTTAGCTATACTTCTAATTAAATAAAGGAATAGCAAAGGTCCAAGTTATGGACAAAATAACAGGTCAAATCAATTGGACTCCAATCAACAAAATGGAGCCTATTAAAATCCCTACATTGAACATCCTATTAGGCGTGAACTCAAGACTTCAAGAGATACTCATGACTAGTATCATTGCATCAACACACCATAAAGTCCATGTAGTCAGCAGTGGCCAAACAGCGATTGAATCATTAACTCAACATTCATTTGATTTATGCATTCTAAGTCACACAATGCCAAAGGTCTTAGCAACTGAAATCACCAAACAAATTCGATCCAGTGATTCAGCTTGG
Organism: uncultured Francisellaceae bacterium; assembly: GCA_964351745.1. Lineage (GTDB taxonomy): Bacteria > Pseudomonadota > Gammaproteobacteria > Berkiellales > Berkiellaceae > CAYNJF01. The sequence goes on along the minus strand of CAYGPI010000031.1, from coordinate 3,244 downwards.
GCACAGATTCCTATTATTGGGCTCATAGATTGCACTGCAACTTTGATGATAGCAGAGTGCGTGTGCTCAGGCATGAATTCTTTTATTTGTGCACCCTTCAGTGCACCAAAAATATTAAGCTTAGTTAATTACTACCAATATAAAGTATCTACAGGTCGCTCACAAGATACAAACAACATATCCACAGATTATTCTTAAGTAATTTAGCCCGTAAAGGACATCACTCCACCTGTCCGCCTCTGTCAGAAAATCACGAACCAATTGCTCGCCACAATCCTTTCTATTAACAATAAAATGTGTGATTGAGAAACAGCCTATCAATCGTCGTAAAGCCAACTCATGAGCATATAGAGAGTTACGTCTCCTTCCGAGAAGCATGTCTAGCGTCCCCTAAGCCTGTCATAAATTGTTTATCCATAATGATATACATGGCCTATACTACCCTTAAAACTGTACGCTTAGAAATTAAGCACTGGCATGGTACTAGAGAAAAGTCTTGTCGTATTCCCAATCGGATTTGGTTACAAGCTATTAAGCATTCCATGACTGCATTGAAGTTAAAAGGCCAAATGGAACGTTGCTAACCATTAGACATCTAAGCGATTCAGTCCTCATCAATATGGTTTCATCTTTGAGGATTCAGGGCGATCCAAGATTTATGCATACGCCATCTGGGCAGTTTTTTATATCTAAGTAGCAGGTTTTTTTGTAGGAGTCTTTAATTCACTTTGATCGGTAGGTTGTGCAGCTTGTTGATGATCTGGCTTAAAGATACCCGACAACATAGCACCTGCTTTTGTACCAACGTTGTCACTACTGAATCGCGTATCGTCGACGTTGCCTAATATAGCCTGAAGAGAATCATGAGTACTAACTCCCACTCCCATCTCAGAAATATCACGTACAATATCATTCAGTATTTCTTTGACATGCTCCATCTGAGATGATTTCTTTTTTGAATATCCAGGTGCCCAGGTCTTTGGATTTCTAGGAGATTTTTCGGATTTTTGCCCTAATTCTTTTCGTAAATTTGCAATGGCAAAAAGAGATTCTGTGTATTTGTCAAGCTGTGCATCTGTCAAAGTGGGTTCTTTTGCTTTTAGAAGTATTTTTACTCCTTTATCATTTTGCGTCTCAAGTGCTTCTTTTAACTTTTCTTCAAAGTTATTTCTTAAGGCTTGTCTTGAATCTTCAATATATTTCTTTTCTGTCTCCAGGAAAGTTCCAATATCTAAGACCTTGTTATGTAAGACACTGTCATTCTTACTAAGAGCATTTTTCAAGGACCAATATTGACGATCTAATTCTTTTAACTCAGCCTCATAAGCGTTTAATTTTTCCATTCTATCTTGCCAATTATTCGGATCATTAGGGGCATCGTGAAGTGATTGATTAGCTTCTTTAAGCCGTTTAAAAGTATCTAAAGAGTTTGATGCCTCTTTAAATAATTTATGCGATTTCTCATGAATCCATGCATATGTACTACCAACTAGACGCTCTATTTGAGATGAGTGCCCCAAAAGATGCAATTTGCTCAACTCAATTTCGATACTCTGATTTACATCTTCACCTTCAAACTTGCGAACCAAAAGATCTTGCAGTTTATGTTCGATTTCACCACATTCTTTACGAATAATATCCGATGCAAATCCAGAATATATAGACTGTGTATATCTTCGAAAAAATTCTGATTCATCATCGATATTGTAATTATCAATTAATTCAAAGGAGCCAATAAGTGCATCAAGGTCCTTTTCCTGAGCTTCTAAGATGCTGCTCAGCCTAAGGTATGCACGACTTTGCTCTTCTGCTTCCCCAAATGTTTCTTGAAGGACAACAGAAAATGAACCAAAATCTTTTCGCATCATCGCTTCAACTGCATCGATGCCACTTTTCATACGCTGGAAGAGTTCATTTTTGTCAACATCTTCGCCTCGTTTATTTTTAAATGGGCCTTCATAGCGACTTAATAGCTCCATAAATAAGTTTAGCTCAGATATATTTTCAATATCATTAATACCGGGATACCGCGTGTTTAAAGAATACCAGTAATGTTTATCAAAACAGGCTAGAACATCATTATTGAAGTGACTTTCTTCACGCGAAAAAGAATACTGGGGCTCTTTTGCTCTCTCCGCACGCATATAGGCATCGAACCCATTATCTTGCTGAGTAGTTGGCTGCTGCATTTGAGTTTTTAAATTGACACTATCCAAGAGTAATTGCAGATTTTCATGCTCTTTGAGGGTTTCATTTCCGAGTAATTGAATCAGTTCCTTTTGAATTTTGGGATCCATTCTATCGCTATTAAGCCACGCGATCACAGTATCCTTATTTTCAATTAACCATGCAGGGTAAGCTGGACAATTATCCCCCTTACCATTGATTGCTGTTTCAATGATAGATCGGGCTCTTTCGCTAAAATTTACTGCTAAAGTTGGTCTGTCTGGAGCCTTTTCGGCACGGCTCATAGCTGTATTGGTAACACCAAGCTCTCTTGAAAGGAATTCCCTGGCTTTGTCTTTTTCCGCTTCTGATAACTCAGGTATCGCCATGATATGCCTCAAAGAACAGATTTGTTATCTATTCAACTTATCATGTTCAGGCTAGATATTCTAGTTGGTCATTTTCTCAGGAGTATTCTGTTTGATGTACCGTGCAACCACACCAATTAATATAGATCGCAGTAATTCCTGCTAAAAAAATTTATTCGTGTTTTGCTGAGAGAGCGCCACTGCTGGTTTTATTATGTAGGAAGCCACCGGCAAGAAAGAGTATATTCACCTATTTAGTGTAGTGGTAGACTTTGGAGTGCCAATCCAGAGACAATAATCAAAATTTCAGGTCAACGCTTTCCAACAGCCTCTCAATATAATCTAGAGAAACTTAGATGTGGCTAAGGCGAGCAGGTCCCTATATTTGGTCCCCATAATAAATTTTAAGAAAGGATGATAAAACAGTAAACCCATAACTGTTTATTTTGAAAGGGTTGTTTGGTCGGGACGGGAGGATTTGAACCTCCGACCCCATGCACCCCATGCATGTGCGCTACCAGACTGCGCTACGCCCCGAATTTGATTGCAAATTTTAACGGATTTACCTATTAAAAGAAATCTTTATCCGAAGAAATCAGTCCTCTTCTTGGATCTCGCCACTAAAGTTTTCCACTCTCGCTTTTAACTTTTGGCCAGGTTTAAAAGTAACAACTCTTCTTGCACTAATGGGGATATCTTGCCCAGTCTTT
>CAYGPI010000030.1:0-26750 GCA_964351745.1 uncultured Francisellaceae bacterium | reverse complement strand
CATTGAAACAGACAAAGTTGTTCTAGAGGTTGTTGCCCCTGGTGATGGCACTTTAGAAGAAATTGTGAAAGATTCTGGCTCAACTGTGGTTGGTCAAGAAGTGATAGCAAAATTTAAAGAAGGGGCTGTTTCTGGTACGAGCTCACAAAAGCCTACTAAAAATGAATCATCGTCATCACAAGACAAAGCATCATCTTCTAACGACAAGCAAGCAGATTCAGGTAATAAGAAGTCAGCTTCTGCGACTCAAGTGAACGCTTCTCCGTCCGTTCGAAAGCTTATCCATGAACATGGTTTAGATGCCAGCGGTCTTCAAGGCTCAGGTAAAAATGGAACCATCACAAAAGATGATGTTGAGAAAGCTTTGAAAAATGGCTCGAATACCGCGTCGGAAAAAACAACAAAAGGCGTAGCAACGTTAATTAGTGGAGAGCGGACTGAAAAGCGTGTGCCCATGTCTAGGCTTCGTGCCAAGATTGCAGAGCGTCTTTTAAGTGCTCAGCATGATGCTGCCATTCTAACGACTTTTAATGAAGTTAATATGCAGCCAATCATGGATTTAAGAACTAAATATAAAGATAAATTTGAAAAAACGCATGGCGTCAAGCTAGGCTTTATGTCATTTTTTGTTAAAGCTGCCATTGAGGCCTTAAAGCGGTTTCCAGCAGTCAATGCATCAATAGATGGCAAGGATGTTGTCTACCATGGATTTTTTGATATTGGTGTTGCTGTCAGCACGGAGCGGGGATTAGTTGTTCCTGTCGTGAACGATGCAGATCAAATGTCCATGGCCGATATTGAGAAGAAAATTAATGAATTAGGGATGAAAGCAAGAGATGGTAAGTTAACCATCGAAGAAATGACGGGTGGGACATTCACTGTATCTAATGGTGGTGTTTTTGGATCCTTATTATCGACACCGATTTTAAATCCCCCACAAGCAGGCATATTGGGTATGCACAAAATTGAGCAGCGTCCTATGGCTGAAAATGGGCAAGTTGTGATAAGACCAATGATGTATCTTGCACTATCTTATGATCATCGTTTAATCGATGGGCGTGAGTCTGTACAATTTTTAGTGACGATTAAAGATATGTTGGAAGATCCTACTCGATTATTATTAGAACTATAGTCATAAAGAACAAACTAAGAAGAGGCCTATATGAATTTACATGAGTATCAAGCTAAAGAGCTATTGGCAAGTTATGGCTTGCCCGTACCTCCAAATGTCGTGGTTCGAACGATTAAAGAAGTGCCGTTAGCCATTGATACGCTAGGCCATGATAAAGTGGTTGTGAAAGCGCAGGTTCATGCTGGTGGTCGTGGTAAAGCTGGCGGTGTGAAGCTAGTCACTGGACGAGATGAATTGACTGAGGCAGCTCGTAAGATGCTTCATACGCGTCTTGTGACTTATCAGACAGACAGTCACGGTCAACCTGTCAACGAGCTCTTAGTGGAGCCTATTTCTGAGATTGCCAATGAGTTATATTTAGGTGCTGTCATCGATAGGGCAACTCAAAAAATAACTTTCATGGCGTCGACAGAAGGCGGTGTGGAAATTGAGAAAGTTGCAGAAAAGACACCTGAAAAAATTATCAAATTCACGGTCGATCCGCTTTTAGGCGTGATGCCATATCAAGCAAGGGAAGCTGGTTTTGCTTTAGGTTTTACACCTGCTCAAATTAAGCAATTTGCTCATATGACAAAAATAATTGGCAAAGTTTTTGTAGAAAAAGATTTAAGTATGATTGAAATTAATCCTTTAGTTATCTTAAAGTCAGGCGATCTTTTATGTCTAGATGCCAAAATTAATATTGATGAGAATGCACTTTATCGTCAACCTGCTCTTAATGAATTAAGAGACACCACGCAAGAAGATGAAAGAGAGCTTCGTGCTAGAGAATGGGAACTTAATTACATAGCTTTAGATGGTAACATTGGTTGCATGGTCAATGGTGCGGGTCTTGCGATGGCAACTATGGATTTGATTAAGCTGCATGGTGGTAACCCTGCTAATTTCCTAGATGTTGGTGGTGGAGCAACCAAAGAGCGTGTGACAGAAGCCTTTAAGATTATTTTGTCAGATGACAATGTTAAGGCCGTTTTGGTCAATATTTTTGGCGGAATTGTTCGCTGCGATTTGATTGCTGAAGGCATCATTGGCGCTGTTGAAGAGGTTGGTATCAAAGTGCCTGTTGTTGTTAGACTTGAAGGTAATCAAGCTCCAAAAGCAAGAGAAATCTTAGAGAAAAGTGGCTTAAACATTACTGCAGCATCAGGATTAACAGAAGCTGCAACTAAAGTTGTAGCCTTAGCGGAGGCAAAATAATGAGTGTATTAATTAATAAAAATACAAAAGTCCTCTGTCAGGGGTTTACTGGTCGTCAAGGTACTTTTCATTCTGAGCAAGCCATTGAGTATGGTACAAAAATGGTTGGTGGCGTGACACCTGGCAAAGGTGGTCAAACTCATTTAGGGTTACCAGTGTTTAATACCATGCGAGAAGCTTATCAGCAGACAAAGGCTGATGCTAGTGTCATTTATGTACCAGCAGCTTTTTGTAAAGATTCTATTATTGAAGCAGCAGATGCAGGTATCAAGCTTATTGTTTGCATCACAGAAGGCATTCCTGTGCTTGATATGATGGAAGTGATGGAATTTTTAAAGGGCAGTGATGTTCGTTTAATTGGCCCTAATTGCCCAGGTGTCATAACTCCTGATGAGTGTAAGATTGGGATTATGCCCGGCTCTATCCATAAAAAAGGTAAGGTTGGCATTGTTTCTCGCTCAGGCACCTTGACGTACGAAGCGGTTAAACAAACAACTGACATCGGTCTCGGCCAAAGCACTTGTATTGGTATTGGTGGTGATCCAATCCCTGGGACCAATTTTATTGATGCTTTGACTTTGTTTGAAAATGATCCAGAAACACAAGCGATAGTGATGGTTGGTGAAATTGGTGGAACGGCAGAAGAAGAAGCTGCAGATTTCATTAATGCCCATGTTTCAAAACCAGTTGTTTCTTATATTGCGGGCGTGACGGCACCATCTGGTAAACGCATGGGTCATGCCGGTGCGATTATTGCTGGTGGTAAAGGTACTGCTGATGAGAAATTTAAAGCTCTAGAAGCCGCGGGTGTTAAAACGGTTCGCTCTCCAGCGGATATTGGCACAGCGCTTCAAGAAGTTCTTAAAATTAAAAAAACGGCTTAGTCTCAGAGTCGTATGACAGAAAAACCCTGCTGAGCAGGGTTTTTTTATATCTCAATAACACTTGCCTATTTTAAATAAGGCCTTGTTTCATTGAAATCATCTCTTTGTTATTGGATAATCCCTGCTCATTTATTATTAATCAAATTAGGAAGAGATACTCTGTGACTCGAAATGAAAGCAAAAGAAGAAGTCAGAAAGCAATACTTGATGATATGACAATACAACTAGAATACATGAGTCTAGGAAAAGTTTATGACTTAGATGGTTATGATGTCGATGGTTATGATGCTGATGGTTATGATGCTAATGGTTATGATGCTAATGGTTATGATGCTAATGGTTATGATGCTGATGGTTATGATGCCGATGGTTATGATAGGGATGGCTATGAAGCGGTGGAGGGTTATGATGGAGATGGCTGTGATGCGGATAGTTTTGGTAAGGGAGATGGGCCTTGCGATTCCAATAGTTGTCGTGATGAGCCTGCTAGTGAAACCAGTTTGAGCCAACCAGAAGAGACTTCATGGGGAAGTCACGAAAGTGAAGCGCCCATGCTTGACAGCTTTCAACTTTATAAAAGTCGTGGTCGTCTAAAACATCCTGAGCCGCCTAGAAATGTTCAAGAGATTGAAGAGCGAAAGCACCAAGTTGAAAAGCCCAAACATTGATCCGCTGTCTAAAAGATTAAGCCGTCTGTGTTGTAATACTTAAAGCATGAATCTCAGTAGGAATGAGATCTTCTAAAGCAGCATAAATCATTCGATGACGCGCAATTTCGTTTTTGTCTTTGAAAAATTGAGAAGCTATGGTTAGCGCGAAGTGTCCTGCACCACTTTGCGCACCAGCATGCCCTGCATGCAAATGAGATTGATCTTCAATCTCTAAGTGGCTAGGCTCAAGGTGCGCTAATCGTTGTTGCATTAAAATGATGCGTGCTTTATTTTTTTCGTTCGACATATTACTTTTGCTCATTTTCATTTTCTGGCATATATTTCATGAGATAAAATCCTTGACCTAGAACAAAAAGAAAAGTTAAAGCCATAGATCCAAAAAGTTTAAAGTTAACCCATGTTTCAGTGTCAAAGTTGTAAACAACGATAAGATTAATAATGCCCATCATGATAAAGAAACTGACCCAGCATAAGTTAAGGCCAATCCATTTCTCATGTGGTACAGACACACTTTTTTCGAGCATGCTTCTAACCAGAGGTTTTTTGCCAACCCATTGGCTAACTAAAAAGACGATACCTAACAGCCAATAGACGCCAGTGGGTTTCCATTTGATAAACATCTCATTTCTAAAAAATAAGGTTGCGCCACCGAGGGTTATAATCATGATTAACGCTAACCAGTGCATCATTTCAGGCTTTTTTCCCCTGATATAGATAGATGCAACTTGAAGTATGCTTGCTACAATAGCTGCAGCTGTTGCCGTGTATATATCCCAAACATAGTAGGTAATAAAAAAGACAATAATTGGTAAAAAATCGAATAGTAGCTTCATTCTTTCCTCGTGGAAGTACATGTTAGCCATGAACTATATAATAATATAGAGTGCCCAGCCAACCATTAAATAAGACAGAGAGTTAAATGACCAGATACTATACCTTACATCCGGATAATCCTCAGCAACGAGTCATTTATCAAATCTCAGAAGAGCTAAAAAAGGGAGCATTAATTGCGTATCCGACAGACTCCTCTTATGCGTTTGGCTGTACGTTAGATAATCGCAAAGCTGTGGAAACCATACGAAGAATAAGAAATCTTGACTCAAAGCATCCATTAACCTTAATTTGTGGGAACATAGGTCAAGCGGCTGAATACGCCCAGATCGATAACTATGCCTTTAATTATCTAAAACAGGTAACCCCTGGGGCTTATACATTTATATTGCCAGCAAGCAAAATTGTTCCTAAAACAGTCATCGGCGCTAAAAGGAAATTAGTAGGCATAAGGATCCCAGATAACGCTATTGCTCATGCCATCGTTGAGCAACTAGGCGAGCCATTTCTAAGCTCAACCTTACTATTGCCCGGCAGTGATCTGCCAATACATGATCCCCATGAAATCATAGAAACCCCAGCAAAATGTGTTGATATCATTGTTGATGGAGGATTTTCTTCGCAGCAATTAACATCCATTATCGAGATAATTGGAAAGGAAACTAACATAATCAGGGGCGGGGCAGGGGATCTGAGTTTGTTTCAGGTATAATGACATAGAGTACAAATTTATCTCTTTAATCAGACAATAATCAACAAGGCTTAGTATATAATCGGTCTTTGATGAGCATGCAACAAAGCGTGTCAGTTGTTAAACTTAATATTTAAGGAATTGTGGTGAGTCTTTCTAGCCAAGAATCAAAACGTGTTGTGTCGGGTATGAGAGCCACAGGCGCATTGCATTTAGGTCATTATCATGGTGTGCTGAAAAATTGGGTTCTTTTACAACACGAATATGAATGTTTTTTCTTTGTGGCAGATTGGCATGCTTTAACGACGCATTATGAAGATCCTTATCAAATTGATACGCACACATGGGAGATGTTAATCGATTGGTTGGCGGCAGGCATTAATCCAGGTAGCTGCACCTTGTTCATCCAATCACGTGTGCCAGAGCACGCGGAGTTACATTTGCTGTTATCGATGATTACACCGCTTGGTTGGTTGGAACGAGTCCCAACGTTTAAAGACCAGCAAGAGAAGTTGAGAGAGCGCGATTTAGCGACTTACGGATTTTTAGGCTATCCACTCCTGCAGGCCGCAGATGTATTAATCTACAAAGGTAACCATGTGCCTGTTGGCGAAGATCAAGTTTCTCACCTTGAGTTTTCACGGGAAGTGGCGAGGCGCTTTAACCATTTATATGGTAAAGAGCCAGGTTTCGCAGAAAAAGTTAACATGGCTATTTCTAAAATGGGCAAGAAGCAGTCAAAATTATACACTCAGTGCTTAAAGCAATACCAAGAATTTGGCCAACGTGACTCCTTAGAGACAGGTCAAGCGCTAGTGAATCAGCAGAATAATTTATCGAATGGAGATAGGGAAAGACTCCTAGGTCATTTAGAAGGCACCGGGAAATCTATTTTCCCAGAGCCTTTAGCGCTATTGACTGATACACCAAAGTTTCCAGGTCTTGATGGGCAGAAAATGTCTAAAAGTTATGGCAACACCATCATGCTGCGAGAGCCTCCTGAGTCAGTACAAACAAAGATTAAAGTGATGCCGACAGATCCAGCAAGGGTTCGTCGATCGGATCCTGGTGATCCTGAAAAATGTCCTGTATGGGAATTTCACAAAGTGTATTCTGATGAAGATACTCGTCAATGGGTCACTCATGGCTGTAAGACAGCAGGGATTGGTTGCTTAGAGTGCAAAACAGTCGTCACAGATTCTATTATTCTTGAGCAGGCGCCTCTTATAGAAGCCGCACAAAGATATGTTGATAATCCTCGTTTGGTCAAAGAAATTTTAAGAGAAGGTCATGAGCATGCGAGGGATGTTGCCGCTGAAACTCTCGCGGAAGTCCATGATGCGATGGGATTACCCACGCGTGATAGATAAGAGAGAGTGAATGGAAGAGATATCAGAAAGACCACAACAAGTTGCCGAGTTAGATCAGGCTATTGTGCCCACGCAAGTCAAAAAGCCGATTTTAGTGAAAGGTCATTCTTTTGAAAAGATGCCTGAAGACTTATTTATTCCGCCTGATGCACTTGAAATCTTTTTAGATGCATTTAGTGGACCATTAGACTTACTGTTGTATCTAATTAGAAAACATAACTTTGATATCTTAGACATTCCAATTGCAGAAATAACGACGCAATACATCTCTTATATAGATCTCATGAAGGGATTAAAGCTTGAGCTGGCTGCAGACTATTTATTAATGGCCGCTATGCTCGCAGAGATCAAATCACGAATGCTATTACCTAGGCAAGCTGTTGACGATGAGGGCGAGGAGATTGATCCCAGAGCTGAGCTCGTCAAACGCTTACAGGAATATGAAAGGTTTAAAGAAGCCGCAGATAAATTGGGGGCATTGCCACAAGTAGGTCGCAATGTCTTATTGGTTGAGAAAATTGAATTATTTAAGCCTGCGCCGAAGACTGGTGTTCCAGATTTAAAGTTAGATGATTTAATGTCTGCTTTTTTGGACGTTTTAAAGCGCTCTGAATTGTTAGCGACTCATAAAGTTGAGCGAGAAGCGCTTTCTGTGAGAGAGCGAATGACAGCGATTTTAGATAGATTAAGAGTAGATAAACTTGTTAGATTTGAGCAATTGTTCAATGCTAGTGAAGGACGAACTGGAGTTATTGTAACCTTTTTAGCGATGTTAGAACTATTGAAAGAATCTCTAATTGATATGGTACAAGCAGAGCCCTTTGGCCCTATTCACATGAAGGCACTTGATTATGAAACTGACGAAGAAACTTGCCAGTAGGTTATTAGAAGCTGCTATTTTTGCTGAAGGTAAGCCTATGACCGCTGAAAAACTAAGAAAAGTCTTGCCAAGAGAGCAAAGACCTCCTTTAGGAGAGGTGCGCGGACTTTTGGAAGATATGGTTAAACATTATACCAATCGTGGTGTTCAGTTGGTTGAAGTGGCTAGTGGGTATCGATTTCAAGTTGCTGAGGATATTAGCGAACATCTCCTTGAGCAAACTGAAGAAAAACCTTTACGTATGTCCAAAGCTTTTATGGAAACTTTAGCTTTAACGGCTTATAGGCAGCCCATTACTCGTGGAGAAATTGAAGATATTCGTGGGGTTGCTGTTAGTTCAAACATTATTAGAAGTTTATTAGAGCTTGAATGGATAAGGGAAGTGGGTCATAAAGACGTGCCAGGTAAACCTGCTTTGTTTGCAACGACAAAGAAATTTTTAGATTTTTTTAGTTTAAAATCGTTAGAAGATTTACCACCGCTAGCTCAGCTTCAAGAATTGTCAGAGACAAGAATCAAAGAAGAGTTTGAGCAGCTTAACCTGGCTCTTGAAACTGAAATGACAGATGAGGAGCGTCAGAAAGCTCAGCTGATTCGTCATGCACAAGAAGCGACAGCTTCACCAGAATTTATAGGCCCTAGATTGCCAGATATCGATCACGATGATGAGGTTGAATTAGATATTGAGCACGAGGATGATCTTGAGCTAGAAATCGAGCATGAGATCGATATAGAAGCACAAGACCAAGTAGAAATTGCCGCTATGGCAGCAATAAGCCTACAAGATGAGCAAGAATCTCAAGACAATATTGATACAGTTGCGTTTGAAGCTGAACAAAACAATGAGCAGCCTAGCCTTTGTGTGACAGACGCACACAACGCGGAGCCTGAATGGTGTGAAGATCTGCTTGTTGATGCGCAAGATGCTTCAGAAAATTCTCGTGAGGAAAACAGTGCTAGCATTATTGCAAGTGCCTTGAAGAAAATGCGTGAAGATATTGAGCTGTCTAAACATGAAACGTCCAGTGACCATCATATTGAGACACAAGACATCAAAAATGAGCTTTCTCAGGAAGAGACAGAGTTAAAAATAGATCAGGTTGCCCAAAATCATAGGTCACTTGATAACTTTTCAGAGATAGTAATAACCGGTCCAATGCCGGATAAAGATGATGAGGCTAATGAATCATGATGGGTGAGCGTTTACAAAAAGTTTTAGCACAATCAGGTGTTGCTTCAAGAAGGACCATTGAAGCTTGGATTAAGAGTGGACGCATTAAAGTGAATGATAAGCAGGCAGAGCTTGGGATTCGGGTGACTCCCAAATGCAAAATCAAAATTGATGATCGCATGATTGCTTTAAAGGCTATTAAACAAAGTGTTTTGCTTTATCACAAACCTGAAGGCGAAGTCTGCACAAGAGCACCAGAGCTGGGTCAAACCTCTATTTTCAAAAATCTGCCCAAGCCTGAAACAGGACGCTGGTTAAGCGTGGGGCGTTTAGATATTAATACTTCAGGGTTACTGATTCTAACCAATGATGGAGATATGTTGCAAAAACTCCAGCATCCTAAATTTGGCCATGAGCGAGAATACCGTGTGAGGGCCTATGGGCCATTAACGCCTAGCATCTTGGAGCAACTAAGTTCATCACTGAAGCTAGAAGATGGCGAAGCTCAGTTTATAAAATTTAAGCATGATTCAACAAAAGGCCACAATCATTGGTTTACTGTTGTTTTGGGAGAAGGGCGCAATCGACTTGTTCGACGCATGTTCGAAGCCGTTGATCTCGAAGTGAATCGTTTGATTCGAGTTCGATTTGGGAAAACAGAATTGCCCTCAAATTTGAGACCTGGTCAAAGCAGATTAGCTACGCTTTAAAAACAGCTCTATTGCCGCCTTGTGTTTTGGCTTCGTACAAGGCGCTGTCAGCTCTTTCAAATAGACTATCAGGGCTATCCTGACTCTGAAGGTGCGCCAATCCAATGCTTGTGGATACCTTGATTAATTGATCATGGAATTGAACGGTATGAGCTGTGAGTGCTTCACGGATACGATCAGCTAACGCTTTTGCGCCATGTTGATCACAATTTTTTAAAATAATAGCAAATTCTTCTCCGCCATATCTAAAAACAATATCCGAATCTCTGCAGGCACTAGCCATGATACTTGCTGTCGCAATAAGCACGGCATCTCCGGCTTTATGACCATAGGTATCATTGATTTTTTTGAATTTATCTAAGTCGCAAATCAGTAGTGATAAGTTGATTTGATGTCTTTTACAAAATTCGAACTCTTTTTTTATGGCACAATCATAAGCTTGGCGGTTACCCAGCTGAGTGAGTGGATCTGTTAAAGAAGAGACTAAGGCATCATGATACGAGAGTGAGTTGCGAAGCGGCAACATGAGTTGGCTTAAAGCATTCTCGATCAGTAAAATTTCTTGCTCGCTAAAGGCTTCATTTCTGGTTAAAGTTAAATCACCTAAGGCTTGTTGCTCCACATTAAAGGCATATGAGACTGTATGTTTGTGGATCGTGCCATCTAAGTAGTGGTGCTTTGATTCTTCATTGTTATATTCAAAACTATGAAATGGAACAATGTCTTTAAGCTCTCTATTGAAGCGCTGCAGCAAATGATAAATATCAAGCGTTGTTTGCATAGCGTGCGCTATCCTCAAAGCTTGTTGTTGCAGAGCGTAAGTCACAGTTGGCTGGGCATCGGGCGCTTTAGACTTAAGCACGACATGACTTTCTTTGGTTTTTGCCAAAATATTTGTACGATGAGATGATGACATAAATATGTTACCTAACTGAATCTAGGGTAAGTGTAGGATATATCTATGCGAAAATCGAGATAATTTGCCTTGATTTATGATGTCACTGATTTTTCCTCCAGATAGATAACGACCATGCTCGTGATTATTGGGCTTCTAAGATGAAAGTAACAGGTCCATCATTGACAAGGCTGATTTGCATGTCTGCACCAAAAATTCCAGACTGGGTTGGCACCAGTGCAGCTGTTTGTTTTATAAAGTGGCTCACTAGGATCTCTGCTTGTTCCGGTGGACATGCTTCTGAAAAGCTAGGACGTAGTCCTTTTTGAGTATTGGCCGCTAGGGTGAATTGTGAGACAACCAGTAAATGACCATGGACTTGCTGAATGTTCAAATTCATATGTTGATTGGCATCATTAAAAACTCGATAGTGAAGAACTCGATGCGCTAAGGCTTCGGCACTTTTGAACGAATCCTTTTTCTCAATCCCTAATAAGACAAGTAACCCGCTTTTGATGTCACCAACAACTTTTTTTTCAACCGCGACTTGAGCTTGAGTGACTCTCTGAATTAATGCTCGCATGAGGGCGCCATGAGGTCTTTAGCATAAACAGTTTTACCTTTATAGACTTCTCCTGCTTGGGTTAGCAGTGTTGCATAAATCGGAGCTAAGTCTTTAGCTTCTAAGCTTTTTTCTGGATTTGGATCCGCTGGATACAATTTTCGCCTGGTTGCTGAGTTGACACATTCTGGGTTGAGTCCCATGAACCTTATTGATAAGTAGCTATTTTCTTGATCGAGTAACTCTATCATGGTGCGCAGCCCGCTTTGAGCGCAGTTGAAAGCCCCATGATATGCTTTTGTTTGTGAGGATAAGGGAGATTCACTGTAAATGACAGTGCTATCTTTAGTCCTTTTTAAAAGCGGCAACAAATGTTTGGTAAGCAAAAAAGGGATATTAAGATTTAAGTGCATCAGCTCCAACCAATCACTTTCTTTGTAATGCTCAATGGGCGTCAGATCACCCCATTTACCACTACAAAAAATAATGCCGTCAAGACGACCAAACAAATTTTCAATATGGGTTTTAAGCGTTAAACAATCATCAATGCCAACGTTCATGAGGTTCATAGCTTGCAGAGCAGGCTCATATTTTCCCAAGGTTTCAAGTTGATCGTAGAGCTTTTCTAAGCGTTTAATTTGCTTGCTGACAAGAATCACTTGTGCATTTTGTTGGCACAGAGTTTTGGCAACCTCTTGTCCGATGCAACCTGTCGCACCGATAAGAAGAATCACTTTATCCTCTAGGTCTTTAGGCGCTAAGGGCTGTTTGATGGATGGTTTCATATGGATCCTTTGTTAAAATGTGTTGAGCACAAATATGCCCACTTAGGACGGCACCCTCTAAGGTTGAAGGATAGGGGGTTTGTGTAAAATCCCCAGCTAAGTATAGATCTTTTAGAGGTGTTAATTGCGCTGGTCTTAATGAGTCGGAGCCAACACACGCGCTAAAAGCACCTCTTTTTTCATGAATAATACGATAGGTCATTGCCTTATCAAATTGAGGCCATTTTTCTCTAATCTCATCAGTCACCCTCTGAAAGAGCTCATGTCGATCCATGGTGATATGTGGGCCATGACCAGAAATGATGACTGCGATAAGGCCTGGTTGATTGGCAAAACGACGATCAAAGATCCATTGGCTGATGGCTCCATGAAGCCCAATCATGGGACTGGGTAATTGCTTTGAAGCATCATACTGTAAATAAATAGTGGTTATAGGCTCAGATTTTAATTGAGCAAGATTGCGACTAATGGTGTCGCATTGGGGCACATTGGCGAGCAACTGTTGTGTCGCTTGAAAGGGAGTTGCCAGAACAACTTGCCCGTGATAACTCTGTTTATTAGTTTTGACGCCAATCACTTGATTGTTTTGTAAGATTAATGATGTGGCTCTTTGGTGCGTTTCGATTTCCCCATGATAACCTTTTATAAAGTCTTTAGCAGGCTCAGGAATGAGTTCGCTTAAGTCAACTTTAGCAAACCAGTAATTTGAATCGCATGGGGACTGTAGCAGAGCATCCTTCAAAGTTTTAGCGAAAACATGACTTGAGGCAATATGAATGGGGGTCGTTAAGGCTGCAAGGCACATGGGCCCCCATAACTGTGTGATAAGTTTGGGAGATTGTTTGTGTTTCTTTAAACTTTCTAAGACTGATATGTCTTGCTGTTTAATCATGCCATCGAGTTTAGTTAAGAGCCATGCTATTTGCCCTTTATCTTTGAGGCTTAATCCTTTGGCTTTGATAAAGCCTAGGAGCGTATGCCAAGGCTTTGGCAGATTTGAAAATTTTAAATGCATGCGACTATGAGGGCCTAGCATATGCCATTCAAAGGGTTGACGGTGAAAAAGGTGAACTTCTTGCTTATGAAGCAATCGAATAAGCGCACGGGTTTGTTGGTAGGCTCCTAGTAAGAGATGTTGTCCATTGTCCACGTGCATGTCAGAAAACGGAATTTGCCGAGCGCGCCCACCCAGGTGGGGGCCAGCCTCGAGAAGGGTCACAGCTTTATGTGGAGCTAGGTGTACAGCGCAGCTTATGCCGGCCCAACCACCACCGACAATGATAACCCGATTCATCGGCAAGCTTTTTTTTCAGTTCGGATAGTTTTTAGAGCTAACCAAATTTTTCGAGCCGGTGTTAGCTTAATTTTTTGATTAAGCACACAAAATTTTTCTTCTTCGATTAAATCGAGTAATTGATGGTATATTTGAGCCATAATAAGTGCCGTTTGCTGATTCTTTCGGTCATGCTTGGGAAGGATATCTAAAGCTTTTTCATAAAATTCGCGACTTAATTTTGCAAGGTAAGCAAGAAGGGGCTCTAAGTCCTTATCTTTGTATTGAAAGCTTAACAGCTTCGAGCGTGTAATGCCGTACTCACACATATCCTCTTCAGGAAGGTAAATGCGGCCTCTGCGTAAGTCTTCTCCAATATCTCTGATGATATTGATAAGTTGTAAACTCGTGCCGAGGTGCTTGGCATATGTTAAGGTTTTGAGATCACTAAATCCAAAGACATACGTAGACAAGCTCCCAACGGTGCCTGCAACGCAGTAGCAATAATCTTCAAGACAATCAAAGGTCTGAAAAGATGGACCTTGTAAATCAATATGCATACCACGCAACAGCTCTTGAAAATAGATTTGAGGCCATTGAAAGGCTACGTTGTGGTGCACCAGTGCTTTTGAAATAGGATGCTGAGGATTGTTTTGAAACATTTCAGCAGTCTCATGCTGCCACCATTTGAGTTGGCTTAGAGCAACTTCTGGATTAGCTATTTCATCAACACAATCATCTACCTTGCGGCAATAAGCATAGAGAGCAACCATGGCTTCTTTTTGAGCTTTTGGGAGAAATAGGAAACTAGTATAAAAACTTGATCCGCTTTTCGAGGCAATTTCTTGGCAATACGCTTGAGGATTCATATAGAGCACTAACTTGAGAAAAAAAGCTAATGAAATTATACCAGCCTTGATAGTAGATTACTGCTTATTCTCTATTAATAAATAAACATTAAAACCGTTAGTTAACCAACCCTGTCAGGTGGAGGTATGTAATGCCCGCGACAGCTCCAATGGCCGCTCCTGCCAAACTCATTGGCCAGCCAGCGGGGGACATAAACAACGCCACGGCAATAGCGCCAAATAACAGCTCAGGTTTAACATAGGAGGTCACTTCTTTGGCGATAGACTCAACAACACGAATTAAATCGTGTGCCCCACCAAAAACATCATATGTTTCAAAGTTGCTTAATTGTCTCATGTAAATTTCCTTTCTTAATACAACATCCCTGTACTAGAGTTTTAATTTAACTGATAAGTATCTAAACAAAAACTGATTTGTTTACCTTAACACGAGATCGACGTTTTGCAATGGTCTGACATGTTAGACCATTTTGTTTGGCTAACACGAATCGTAGTAAATGCTGTTTGAAGAAAGGAAAAAGATTGGCTGGGATTTCACCTGTTTTTGATTGGGACAGAGTGTGATCAATGATTCGATCGATAGGATAGTTGTACCGAGTTAAAAATTGACTTACAAACCTGAAAACTTCAGAAATACCCGTTTTATGAAGCTCCATCTTTTCGGCCCAAGAGAACGCTGCAAGCGCCGCAAGCATTTCGATGGGCAATAGCAAAGCCTCTTCAGGTATTTGGATAATTTGACTTTGATCTAAAGTGAAATGGGTGGTAATAAAGAGCGATTGATCACTCATAAAAGATAATTGTCTTGCAATTTCTTTTAAACGTATAGCCTGCCAGCGCATGTGTAAACTTGAAGAATCACAAGATGGCACAGAGAGTTGGATTTGATTTGAGTGATGATGTTTAAGATGAGACATGTTGGACTCCAGACTTCCTAATAAGATATTTCCAAGTTAACCAACATTGAAAAAATAGAAAAGAGCAAACAGATATAAAGAGGTTAAGATAAAACGTCATCTCTTTGCACGCGATTGACCATTTTAGGCTGGTTATAGAGCAACCAGAGTGATTATGCGCTTGATTTTTAAAAAGAAAAAAATGACACATGAATGAGTGATTTGATTTTAATCGAATCATTTTATTTCACGTAAGCGTGAGTTTTCTTGACAAAAATATTGAAATTTACAGTGTTTTTTTTAGTAGTGAATATCCAACCATTTGAATCCAATCCCATTGATTTAAAGTAGGTCTAGCTTTGGCATCTTCTCTGGAGCGACATTTTTTTAAGATGGTAAAGCCTCCCATGATGGTTAGACGAATTTTAAATCCGAAGCGTCCGTTCAGCCTATGTCCTAAAGGGGCACCTCGATTTAGTAAATCATGAGCACGATGCCATTGCGTTTCGAGTAAGGCTTCGAGTTGATTGATGGGAGGGTTTGCCTTGAGTTGTGCCACAGAAAGTTGATGAAATGAGAGATCTTCTAAAGGGAAATATAGGCGATCTCGAGTGATCAAATCATCATACCAATCTTGAATAAAATTAATGAGTTGTAAAGCGCTGCAGATATCATCAGATTCTTGAAGATTTTTGTCACTGGTTTCATGGCATAGATGTAACAATAAGCGGCCAATAGGGTTGGCCGATCGTTGGCAATATTCAAGGACTTGACCAAAATTTTCATAAGTCGATATGGTTAAATCTTGTATAAAGGCATCTAGTAAGTCATGAAAAAGTTGACAGGGTAGCTGCTGGGTATCGATCATTTCATTAAGTTGGCGAAAGAATGGATCGACAGATGGTTTTGAAAGCTTATCTAACAGATTATCGTGCATCCACTGGAGCTGTTTAAAGCGCTGCTCTTTAGAAGCATTGCCTTCATCTGCTATATCATCAGCCATACGAGCAAAAGCATAAATAAGCGCAATGGAGCTTCGATATTTTTTGGCTAGAAAAAAAGGTGCAACAGGAAAATTCTCATAATGAGTGCTGGCTAAAGATTTGGCCTGCTCGACAGACATTGGTAGGCTACTCATGCTTCTTTCTCAAACACAGTTAGGATATCGTCAGCGTGTCTCACATAGTGGTTCGCTCGCCAATCGAGCGGGTTATCGTTTTGATGGATATAGCCATACTCGACGACGCAACAGCTTAACCCGGCAGCCTGTCCTGCTTGAACATCACGCAAATGATCACCAACATACATCGAGCGTTTAGGATTGATGTTGAGTTGTTGACAAGCATGAGTAATCGGTAAGGGGTGTGGTTTAGCGTGCTCCAAGGTATCGGCGCAAATGACACATGAGGGCTTATAGGGAAAAGGGATGACTTCAAGCAGTGGGAACGTAAAGCGCTCAGGCTTGTTCGTAACAATGCCCCAAGGGATCTTAGTTTCATGCAAGGTCGTAATAAGTTTTTCAATACCTGGAAAAAAAGTCGTTTGCTGGCCAAGTACTTTTAAGTACCCCATTAACAGTCGGTCTCGTAAATCATCATAATCAGGAGAGGTCTCATTGATTTGAAAGCCTAGCGTAATGAGTCCTTTAGCGCCCATTGAAACCACTTCCTTAATCGACTCTAGTCCTAATGGCATCTTGCCTTCTTCCAATAATAATTGGTTAAGGCAAGCTTTGAAATCTGGTGCTGTATCTAACAACGTACCATCAAGATCAAAGAGTAGTCCACGCATCTTATAATTCCTTAGTAAAGTGTGCGATGTAGTTAACCGAGCAATTGGAGTCCAAAACAAAATCTTGGTGGAGGATACGATATTGGATACCTTTAAGCGTTTTTAATTGCAAGCCATGCAATCTTGCTTGTTTGCTCAATTCACTTGGTTTAATAAACTGATGGTAATCATGCGTACCCTTAGGGATAACGTTTAACAGATACTCAGCGCCCAAAATGGCTGTCATATAAGATTTTGAAGTGCGATTTAAAGTGGATATGAAGAGATCGCCACCAGGTTTTAGCATTTTGGCTAATGCCTGAATTAGGCTTTCAGGAGAAGGGACGTGCTCAATTAACTCAAGACAGGTCACCACATCAAAATCTTCTTCGCAGGACTTCGCATAGGCCTCAGCGCTCGACAAAACATACTGAGGAGGGGTCGGCAAAGACATGCTATGCATTTTGGCAACCTCAATGACGTCGGGGGCTTTATCAATGCCAACAACTTGATGACTGACTAATGAAAGTGCCTCGGTTAATATGCCACCACCGCATCCAACATCTATAATTTTTTTGCCAAATAATGAACATTCGCTTCGAATGAAATTCATTCTGACGGGTTGAACCTGATGGAGAGTTTTTAAAGGGCCCTGTGGGTCCCACCAGTAATCACCTAATTCATTGAATTTATTCACTTCATGAGCTGAAACATTTTGTTCTTCTTGTTTTATGTCCATTTCTTTATCTTTGTGTGCTATTTGACTGAAAGTATGATGACAATCAGTGTGTTGCCACTCATACCGTGGTATTATGAGTGTCCAAATTATACCAGATTTTAGCCGCATTTATTTAAAGTGCGACAACTTACAAAGGAGCCATCATCAGTGGGAGAGCTTGCAAAAGAAATCTTACCAGTCAATATCGAAGATGAGTTAAAGCAGTCCTACTTAGATTACGCCATGAGCGTTATCGTTGGGCGAGCTCTACCGGATGTTCGAGATGGGTTAAAGCCAGTGCATCGACGCGTCTTATTTGCCATGAAAGAATTAGGCAATGACTATAACAAGCCATATAAGAAGTCTGCAAGGGTCGTTGGTGATGTGATTGGTAAATATCACCCTCATGGTGACTCAGCGGTGTACGATACCATCGTTAGAATGGCTCAGCCTTTTTCTATGCGTTATCTATTGGTTGATGGTCAAGGAAACTTTGGTTCTGTGGATGGTGATTCACCGGCGGCTATGCGTTACACCGAAGTTAGAATGAGTAAATTTTCTCATTATTTGTTAGCAGACCTTGATAAAGAGACCGTTGACTTTACCCCTAACTACGATGAAACCGAATTTGCCCCAATCGTCTTGCCAACTCGAGTACCTAATCTGTTGGTGAACGGCTCATCTGGTATCGCTGTGGGAATGGCGACGAATATTCCGCCACACAATTTAAATGAAGTGATTGATGGTTGTTTTGCCTTAATTGATAATCCTGACGCCTCGATTGATGATTTAATGGAACATATCCATGGCCCGGATTTTCCGACTTATGGCAGCATTAATGGCCGAGCTGGCATTATCGATGCCTATCGCACTGGTCGCGGCCGTATTTACGTCAGGGCTAGGGCATCTATTGAATCAGATGAAAAAAGTAATCGACAGTCGATTATTGTGACCGAAATACCTTATCAGGTGAATAAAGCTCGTTTAATAGAAAAAATCGCAGAGCTGGTTAAAGACAAAAAGCTAGAAGGCATTAGCGCCTTAAGAGACGAGTCTGATAAAGATGGCATGCGCATCGTTGTTGAATTGAAACGCAACGAAATGGCTGATGTTATTTTGAATAATTTATATGCTCAAACCCAAATGCAAACTGTGTTTGGTATCAATATGGTTGCTCTGGAAGATGGCCAACCTCGCACGATGAATTTAAAACAAATTTTAAAAGCTTTTATTCGTCATCGTCGAATCGTTGTCAACCGAAGAACAGTTTATGAACTGAAAAAAGCACGAGAAAGAGCTCATGTTTTAGAAGGTTGGACTGTTGCATTGGCGAATATTGATGAAGTCATTGAGTTGATTAAAACATCAAACAACTCGCAAATAGCAAAAGAGAAGCTACAAAACAAATTATGGGAACCAGGGCTAGTCATTGCTTTATTAGATAAAGCGGGCAAAGATCTGACCAAACAAGAAGATTGGGATCGTAGTATTGGTTTGCAAGAAAACGGCTATCAAATGACTGAGCGTCAAGCGCAAGCCATTTTAGACTTGAAACTTCATCGCTTGACAGGGCTTGAGCAGGAAAAAATCACAAAAGAATTTGAAGCTATTTTGGAAGAGATCAAAAACTTAGTCAATATTCTAGTGAATCCAGCTCGTTTAGTTGAAGTCATCAAAGAAGAGCTGACTGAAGTCAAAGAGTTATTTGGTGATGCAAGGCGAACAGATATTCTTGCTGATAAACTTGATTTTTCAAGAGAAGATTTAATCACTGAAGAAGATAGAGTGGTGACTCTTTCTCATGAAGGGTACGTTAAAACGCAGCCTTTAGATGCTTATCAGTCACAAAGACGTGGTGGGCGAGGGAAAGCTGCCACTCAGATGAAAGATGAAGATTTCATTGAAAATCTACTCATTGCGAATACGCATGATACAATTTTATGTTTTTCTAGTAAAGGTAAAGTGTATTGGCTTAAAGTCTTCCAATTACCTCTTGGATCTAGGAGTTCTCGTGGTAAACCGATTATCAACTTGCTGCCTTTAGATCCAGAAGAGAAAATTAGTGCTATTTTGCCTTTGCGTGATTTTGATGATGCTCAATATGTTTGTTTAGCAACACAATCAGGTACTTTGAAGAGAGTTTTGATGAAAGATTTCTCTCGCCCTCGTGCCTCAGGCATTATTGCGATAGATTTAGCCGATGATGACAGGTTGATTGGCGCTAAAACAACAGATGGGCAATGCGATATTTTGTTGGTGAGTGATGCCGGTAAAGCTGTCCGATTTAATGAGTCACTTGTTCGTGCTATGGGTCGAACTGCCCGAGGTGTCCGTGGTATTAAATTGCAAGATGGTCAAAAACTAATTTCTTTGATTATTGTGGATCCAGAAAGCGATCTGTTGATTGTGACAGAAAACGGATATGGCAAAAGAACTCGATTAACGGAATTCCCAACGAAAGGCAGAGGTGGGCAAGGTGTCATCGCCATTCAAACATCGGAGCGTAATGGCTCAGTGGTTGGTGTTGTTCAAGTCGATGTGGCTGATGAAACGATGCTGATTACCAATGGTGGCATCTTAGTAAGAACTCGAGTTTCGGAAATTTCTCAATTGGGCCGCAATACACAAGGTGTCAGGCTGATTAATCTTACCAATGGTGAGAAATGTGTTGGTGTTCAGCGGATTGAAGAGGTTGAAGGTCAAGAAGGTGGCGAGCATACTGATAGTGCGGATGTTGATAGCTCATCAAGCAGCGTTGATATTGATGATGCTTCAAACAGCCACGCTCAAGACGATATCGGATCAAGTTCTACTGAGTCTGATGAAACGCCAGAAGGGTAAAACGTGATGGATGATAATATCGTTAACTTTGGCGCTGGTCCTGCGATGTTGCCACGAGAAGTCTTGCTAGATGTTCAGGAAGATTTTTTGTCGTGGCATCAAGGTATGTCTGTTCTGGAGATTTCTCACCGCTCAGAGCCTGTCCTCGAGTTAAAGCACGATATTGAGCAAGATCTCCGTGAATTACTCTTGATTCCAGATGATTATATTATTTTAATCATGCATGGAGGAGCCAGAGCTCAATTTTCAGCGGTCCCATTGAATCTATTGGAGCCAGGCCAATCTGCGACTTACTTGCTCACAGGCACATGGGGAAAGAAAGCCGCAGAGTGTGCACAGTCCTATCGGCAGATCCATCGTTTACAACCTGACTGTACCATCTGGGATGGTACTTTCGATGTTGGCACTTTTGAGCATTGTGAATATGTTCATGTTACGGACAATGAAACCATAGAAGGGATTGAGTTGCCAGATAAGATGGTCATTGACGTCCCAGTGATTTCAGATATGACCTCAAATATCCTTTCAAGGCCAGTGGATTGGTCTCAGATCAAATGTGCCTACGCAAGTGCTCAAAAAAACTTAGGGATCTCTGGAGCAACGTTTGTTATTTTACAGAAAGATTTATTAAATAAAGTCGAGTCTGTTGTGCCAGATATTCTCAGTTATAAATTATCCTATGACTATGACTCTATGTATAACACGCCTTCTGTTTATAGTTGGTATGTTGCTGAAAAGATTTTAAAATGGGTAAAGAAGCAAGGGGGCGTTCAGTCAATGCAGCAGTTGGCAGAAAAGAGAAGTCAGCTCTTGTATCAATTTATTGATCAGTCGGCCATTTTTAATAATGATATTCCTGATTTACTACGATCTAGAATGAATGTTCCGTTTCAGATTAAGACCAATGAGCCGCTTTTCTTTCAAGAAGCGCAAGCGCAAGGGCTCCATTTCTTGGAAGGACATCGCAGTGTTGGAGGCGCAAGAGCCAGCATGTACAACGCGATGCCACTAGAAGGTCTGTCCAGGTTGATTGATTTTATGAGAGATTTTGAGTTAAGGATGGCATAATTGTTTAAGGTTGTTTTTTTGGGGCCCGAAGGCTCTTTTACTCATCAGGCTAGTTTAGCTTACTTTCGTGATGCGACCTTGAGCTCAGAATTAAGCATAGAAGATATTTTCTATGCTGTTGAAAGAAACGTCTCTGATTTTGGTGTGTTGCCCATTGAAAATTCCACAGAAGGTATGGTTACAAACACGCTTGACTCATTGATGCAGTCTAAGCTAAAAATCCATCAAGAGCTTGAGCTACCCATTCAACATCATTTGTACACTGGGCCCGATTTTAAAAGTGGTGATTCTATAGAAAAAATTTACTCTCACCCTCAGGCTTTTTCTCAATGTAAGCAGTTTCTAAAGACAAGATATCCTACCGTCAGTTGTTTGTTAGCTTCTAGCACATCTAAAGCGATTGAGTTAATGCTAAGCGATAAAAAAAGCGCAGCGATAGCGGGCCCTCAAATGCTTCAATATTTTAATCTTGTGACGCTTCATGAACAAATTCAAGACAATGAGAAAAATACGACACGATTTTTAGTGGTGGGGTATGAGATCAGCCAACGGGCCGCGCAAAATAAAACCAGTCTTATGTTAGCTCTTAATGATAAACCTGGGGCGCTGGTTCATTTGCTTAGTCCATTTTCGCTGCTAAACATTAATTTAACTAAAATTGAGTCAAGACCAAAACCTGGTGAAAATTGGTCGCAGGTGTTTTTTGTAGATTTGATAGGGCATATCGATGATGAGGCAGTCCAAGTCGCATTGAGTGTTCTAAAAACGATTGGAGTGACCGTTAAACATCTTGGTTCTTACCCACTAAGTCAAGGATTACCACAGTGTTAAAAGCTGCCCCTTCGCAAGCTATCAGAAAAGCTCTACATATGCCTGGGGATAAATCAATTTCTCATCGGGCTGTTATCTTGGGTAGCCTATGTGAAGGGACGATTCGTATTCAACATTTTTTAGAAAGTGAAGATTGTCTCCATGCCGTCAAAGCGATGAAACAGTTAGGCGTACGAATTGAGCAGAATAAACAAGAGCTTATCATTTATGGTCAAGGGCTTTTAGGATTAAAGGCGAGTGATGAGCCCATTGATTGTGGTAACGCAGGGACTCTCATGCGGCTACTAGCCGGTCTTTTATCTGCCCAGCCTTTTGATTCAGTTTTAATCGGTGATAGCTCTTTAAGTCAACGTCCTATGGATAGAATCATCAAACCTCTTGGACAAATGGGGGCAACCATCGTTGGCCGATCGTGGCAGGAGAATACCGTGGCTCCTTTATCGATCTCTGGGGGAGCTAAGCTTAAAGGTATTTCATATTCAATGCCTGTTGCTTCTGCGCAGGTGAAATCAGCTTTAATGTTAGCCTCTTTATACGCCACGGGTAAGACTTTGATAGAAGAGCCTCATCATTCTAGAGACCATACTGAGCGAATGTTGGCTTTGTTCGGGGCGCCGGTGCAGATTGAAGGTAAGAAGATCCATATGACCTCAAAGCCTTTGATCGCTGCCGATATCGACATTCCAGGTGACATTTCTTCAGCTGCATTTTTTATAGTTGCAGCGACCCTCATTCAAGGATCGCATTTGTTCCTTAAGCATGTTGGATTAAATCCAGCAAGGCTAGGTGTGATACGCATCTTAAAGGCTATGGGTGCTGATATTAAAGTGACGCCTCATTCAGGTTTTGAACCTGTTGGGGATATTGAAGTGAAAGCGTCAAAGCTTTCGGGTATAGAGATCCCAAGAGATTGGATTGTTTCAGCCATTGATGAATGTCCAATTATATTTGTTGCTGCGAGTTTTGCAAAAGGGAAAACCGTGTTGAGAGAGGCCTCAGAATTAAGAGTGAAAGAAGTTGATAGAATTGAGGTCATGGCAGACAATTTAAAAGCGTGCGGTATCAAGCTTCAAACTTTTGAAGATGGTTTAGCGATTGAGGGTGGCGATTTCAAAGGTGGCCAGGTCGCTTCAAAAGGAGATCATCGTGTCGCTATGGCTTTTGCCATTGCGGGGTGTTGCGCTAATTATCCCGTTTACATTGACGATTATGCGTGTATCAACACCTCTTTTCCCTCTTTTATCAAACTTGCTAAGCAGTGTGGCCTAAAGCTCACAATTGGAGAATAGAGCATGCAAAATTTCCCAGTCATAACCGTTGATGGACCAAGTGGCTCAGGCAAAGGTACTTTGACCCAGCTCATTGCCCATGAGTTGAAGTGGCACGTCCTTGACAGCGGTGCTTTATATCGCCTTTTGGCGGTTGCAGCAATTAATCATGAGGTTTCCTTAGATGATATCCCTGGCCTTGAAAAGCTTAGTCATGATTTAGATATTCGCTTTAAGGAGAATATCGGTGGGACCCTTAAAGTTTTTTTAGATGGTAAGGAAGTGACAGCAGCTGTAAGGGCTGAAAAAACAGGAGAAAAGGCTTCAATCGTCGCGCAAATACCGGCAGTGAGAGCGGCTCTTTTCGAGAAACAAAGAGCCTTTCGCCAAGAGCCTGGATTGGTCGCGGATGGTAGAGACATGGGGACCGTCGTTTTTCCTGATGCAGTTTTAAAGATTTTTTTAGAAGCTAACGCTAAAGAAAGGGCGAATCGGCGCTGGGCTGAGTTGCAAGAAAGAGGGATAGATGTTAGCCTGAATGACCTTTTTTCCGAGATAGAATCTCGTGATGTAAGGGATAGGCAACGAGCTGTCTCGCCTTTAGTGCCAGCGGCTAGTGCTTTTATACTAGATACCACTGATATGAGCATTCAAGAAGTGTTTGAGGTGGTTTTAGTGCAGATAAAGGCCGTAGGTCTTTTATAAAAAAGGCGTGTTGCCTTTTAAAATATTACCAGGGGGCTGTCTTTCCTAAGGGGAATATAGCTATAATACTAACTACAGTGTACCTTTTAGTTACACGTAAACTAACAAAAAGCGGCTTCGGCTGCAGGACATTAACCACATGAATTTAACTTCTAATAATCCCGCCGGTGAGAGCTTTGAGCATTTGTTTGAAGAAAGCTTAAACCAACTACAAATGATCCCAGGTGCCGTATTCGATGGTTTGGTTTTGTCAATTGACAAGGCTAGAAGCATTGTTGTCATCGACACGCCTCTTAAGTCAGAAGGTTATATACCTTTAGAAGAATTCCTAAGTAATGATGGCGAGCTAGAAATAGAGATTGGTGACAGAGTACCAGTGGCTATTGAAGCTTATGAAGATGGCTGGGGTGAAACGCGTCTTTCAAGACAAAAAGCAAAACGACTAGAATCATGGTCGCATCTTGAAAAAGCGTACACAGATAGTTCCGTTGTTAAAGGAACAATCTACGGTAAAGTTAAAGGTGGTTTCACGGTAGATATTAATTCTATTCGTGCGTTCTTGCCAGGCTCTTTAGTTGATGTTCGTCCAGTCCGTGACATGGGCATGTACGAAGGTAAAGAATTAGAATTTAAAGTAATCAAGCTTGATCAGAAGCGTAACAACGTTGTTGTTTCTAGACGCTCTGTGGTTGAATCAGAAAACAGCGCAGAACGTTCAGCCTTACTTGAAGGGCTTGAAGAAGGTCAATTGGTTGAAGGTGCTGTTAAAAATCTTACCGATTATGGTGCATTTGTTGATTTAGGTGGTATTGACGGCCTATTACACATCACTGACATCTCTTGGAAGCGCGTCAAGCATCCAAGCGAAGTGCTACAAGTTGGTCAAGACGTTAAAGTTAAAGTGTTACGCTTTGATAAAGAGCGTATGCGTGTATCTCTTGGTCTTAAGCAGTTAGGCGAAGATCCTTGGGTTGGTGTTGCAAGACGTTACCCTGAAAGCACAAATGTTTTTGGGCGTGTTACAAACATTGCTGATTACGGTTGCTTTGTTGAGCTAGAAGAAGGCATTGAAGGTCTTGTTCACGTTTCTGAAATGGATTGGACCAATAGAAATATTCACCCTAGTAAAGTTGTTTCTTTAGGTGAAGAAGTTCAAGTCATGGTTCTTGATATTGACGAAGAGCGTCGTCGTATTTCTCTTGGTCTGAAGCAATGTAAAGACAGCCCTTGGGATGCCTTTGCAAATAGCAACAATAAAGGCGATAAAATTGCCGGTAAGATTAAATCTATCACAGACTTCGGGATCTTCATTGGTCTAGAAGGTGGGATTGATGGTCTGGTTCACTTGTCCGATATCTCTTGGAATCAAGCTGGCGAAGATGCTGTTCGTGAATACAAAAAAGGTGATGATGTTGAAGCTGTGGTCTTATCTGTTGATCCTGAGCGTGAACGCATCTCTCTAGGTATCAAGCAACTAGAATCTGATCCATACGCGAACTATCTTGCAGAGCATCCAAAAGGCTCTGTTGTAACCGGTGAAATTACTGAAGTAGATCCTAAGCGTGTTGTTGTTTTACTAGATGAAGGTGTGGAAGGGTATATCCGAACTGCGGATCTTGCACGCGACGAGTCAGGCGAACCAATGAGAGTTAAAGTTGGCGAAAATATTGAAGCCAAGTTTATGGGCGTTGATAAGAAGAACCGTACACTAACTTTGTCTGTTAAAGCCAAAGAGAATCAAGAAGAAGCGGATGCTATTCGTGATTACACAGGTAGCGGCTCTGCAGATCAGGGTACAACTTTAGGTGATTTACTTAAAGAGCACATTGATCCAAATAAAGAAGCAAAAGGCTAATAGTCTCTTATCTTCTTTGTTGCCCACCTTCTTCTAGGTGGGCAACTCTTTATTCTTATCTCACCGAAAATCCAAGCAAATTTCCTCTAATATGCCTACTTGCTTAGCATCGATCTATTTTAGACTCATCACTATCTTTGCCTCGCAATACCAATGTGTTTAGTATACGCTCAGGTTGCTTGTCCGTGGTTGCCTTACTGATTCATCGTTTGCTTTGGCTATATAAATCATCTTTATTAGTTTGTCGCTGACGTTTTTTGTTAAACTATATCTATACTGAAATTTTAAATTTAGGGTGTTTTCCTGTTTTAATTGATACTGAGTCGTTTTCATTCAAACAGATAAGTTTCAAACTAACTTTGTGCCTTGTCAATATTGGAGCCAGAAAGGATGCGCATTTTATCGTTCATTATAGTGATTGCCATTTTAATTTTGTGCATCATGTTTACTAGCTTGAATGCTAGCTCAGCAACAGTGAATTATTTGTTGGGTCAAAAAGAAATTCCTCTCATCGCCATTATGTTCATTAGTTTAATATTGGGCATATTATTATGTTTTATTTTGATGATATGGAAAGTTATTAAATTAAAATCTAAAGTTTGCAGCTTAGAGCGAAAATTGAATAAATCAGAGAAACATAATAAAACGGATTCGACGCTTAAGGAAATATAAGAGTCATGTGGGAGTTGGCGCTACTATTATTACCCGTCGCTGCTGGATCAGGCTGGATGATAGGGCGCTCTGCACAAAAAAATCAGGCTCCCTCTGAAAGAAGTCATCTTCATTCAGATTATTATAAGGGTTTAAATTATCTTATTAATGAGAAGACTGATATAGCGTTAGATGCTTTCATTAGGATGGTAGATGTTGGTGCTGA
>CAYGPI010000029.1:0-26836 GCA_964351745.1 uncultured Francisellaceae bacterium | reverse complement strand
CTCAATAAGTGTATGCAAAGATACTTCGAACTGAGCAAGCGGCATTTCTTTCCAATGTAAAAAAGATTCTTGCATCTTTTTAAGATGAATGGCTTCGTAGTCAACTTTCTTTTCATCTAAGCCTGCAATCATAGTAGTCGTTAGCTTTGCGTAAGCTTGTCTAAATTCTTCTATCTGAATGCTATTTAAACCAGCACATTCCAGCAAATGATGTTTCTTCTCCCAATTTGGAGTCAAAGCACTTATTGCAATTTTAAATTCAAGCTTATCATGCCAAGAGGGATTTTGATTAAGCAGCTCACAGCAGTAATCAATATAATCATTAATAAAGCTACCCTCAAGCTCCTTAGGAAGCATCGAATTAAGACTAGCGCGAACATCAATGTAAGGAGAGCCCATAACATTTACCATTAAAGGTGTATGGGAAACATCCTTATAACCCAAATTTGCTCTAGCTATAGCCCAACTTTGCTGGGTAATCAATTGATGATACAGGGTAAAAGCTAAAGGCTTAGGATGAAGCCCTATCATTTCAGCAGGATTCCAATCCGGCATGACACCAAAAGAAGTTATTGTACCGTATAGCCCAGGCAATGGTTTCATTTTCTCAAAAATATATTTTTCAGATAATGTTATACCTTTCAAAAATTCATCCGTATCGAAATTACTCTTATCGTGTACTAATAAAGGACGAACTTGAAAAAGATAAAGGGTATCTGATTCATCAATGCCAAACTCAATGTCAAGGCTATCTTCGTATAAGACCCCCATCAATTCATGGCAAAGTTCAACAATCATTTTAAAACGTTGTGGCAATGTTGAGACAGGACAACCCCATGAAATAAAATGATTTGACACATTACTTTTGCCCGAAGTTACACCATCTTTTGAGTCACAAGTATTATCAATACTTAAGACAAAATACGGTGCCCCCATATCTGGACTGCGAGTAAAAACAACTCCATTAGAACGCAAATTGTCAACTTGAGGTTGAACCAAGACCTCATCATTTAAGTCAAACATTCTTCCATTCTTGGAATAGCTTTGGATAACCTCGTCTACCGCTATATGGACTGACTTACTGTCATTAGCAACATCAAGCACTGTACTAAAAAAACCAGCGAAACTCTGCGTTAAAGAGTCTTCGCAATGTGCTGAGCTTCGAACAACTAAATGCTTTGCGTCTCTAAACTTTAGTGAAATTTCAGTTAAGATCTGTTTAGAGTTTACGTGCCACTCTCCCACTTTCAATCTGAAAGCTGGTAACACAATGGCAGATTTTATGACCGGCCCTAAATTTTCTAAAGTCTTAGCTTTACCACCCATAAGCAGAGAAACAACGTCTCTTTTGTGCGTCGTGTCAGCGCACCATTTTGACAGATCAACATCTGAGAAAACTTTTTTCTTCTTCTGCCATTTATATAGGGTTAAAGCATCAATATGTCTTTTTTTAAAAGATTCATCTGAAAAATAACCATTCTCTAGAAATTTTCGCCCATGAGGTATAAACCAAGCAACAGGTACACCTTTTAACAGTCCTATTAGACTTTCGGATTGGATAAGGTTATCTAAAGCACCTTGTAAAAATAAAATATGCGCTGAAATAATAATAACTGCATGATCTGTATCAAAATTTATTTTAGAAAATGAGCTTAAAATATTTTTGGTATCAACATACTGATACTGAAATGAACCATGTGCTTGGATTACTTTTTCAATATGATATCCACCCATGTAGGTGATGTTATCAACGTCTCTAATTTTTAGCATTTTTGCTATAAAATCTAAACTTGTTTCATTGGTTGAAGCTATTTTATCCAAAGATTTTGGACGGCTATCTCTTGTATCTAAAGATCGGACCTTAGCATCAATATCAAGAATATAAGCATCGATCATTTTTTACAATCCTTCAACTTCACTATAGCGGATCAAAGGATCCTGCATAATTGCATCTTTGATGCTTTGATAACTCAATTCTTTAAATAGGAACATATTAGAAGCTGCAGCCGCGCTTACCTCCGTCCTTTTCAATAGATCATGAACGTGCTGCGACGAACCTGCGCCACCACAAATTATCACCGGGACATCCAGCGACTGTGCTATCAATTGACTATATTCAAGATCATAGCCTGTCTGAAGACCGTCTCTGTCAACAAAATTAATAAAAATTTCACCAGCCCCAGCATCAACCATTCCTTTAGCATAATCGATAGGATTCGCGTGCTCCCTTCTGATTTTGTGCCCAACACTTACTCTATAGTCATTATTTGATGATCTCTTAACATCTATGCCGACAACTATCGCTTGAGACCCAAATGCCCTAGCTCCTGATTTAATAAGATCGCTAGATTCTAGTGCTGCTTTGTTAATCACGACCTTCTCAGCACCAGATCTAATCCTATTTTCGATTTGTTTCAATTGATGGATATGCCCACCAAATGTTAATGGCATTCTCATTTGAACTGCTATATCAGAAAACCATTTCATTATCCCAGTTTCATATTTAACGGCATCTTCTGTTACATTTTTTGAGATATCAAGAATAATAAGTTCATCTAGTGACCACTGGTTATATCGCAACATCTGCCAAAGTGGCTTTCCTACATATTGATGAAAAGTAAATCCTTGGCTTCTCACCAAAATGCCATGATCCACTAGTAATGTTGGTATAATTCTTTTTTTTAACATAAATTCACAAAATTCTGTAGTAACTGAGTTCCTACTCCATGACTTTTTTCAGGATGGAATTGGACTGCATAAATGTTCTCATGTTGAATAGAAGCAATAAATTTTATTGACTCATATTGACTCGTAGAAGAAACTAGAATCTTCTTGTCTGTATTTAAAGCATAGCTGTGTGCGAAATAGAAGAGCGAGTTGTTAGGAATTTTATGAAATAGAATACTGCTGTTGTGTTTAACCTGATTCCAACCAACATGCGGTAACTTAAGTATATTCTTACCGATTAACCGCTTGACCTTAGCTTGTATGACAGATATCCCAGCATGAAAGCCAAACTCATCACCTTGCTCAGCCAACAGATGCATGCCAAGGCAGATGCCTAATGTAGGTTTTCCCTGCCTAATATGTGACAGTAAGCCCGAAATCAAATCGTTCTCATGTAGGTGTGCCATCCCATCAGAAAAACTTCCGACTCCTGGAATAATAACATGTGAGCAAACATTAAAATCATGGGGACTATCAATGATACAAGGATCAAATCCAGCATCAGTGACCGCACCATAAACAGATTTCAAATTACAAACATGTGTATCTATAATACCAACTTTAGCCATTAAGACTCCCTGATGGCAATGATATGTCTGGCATCACAAAAGTGAGCTTTGTCAATAGCGGCCTGAAGAGGATCAACTAGCTCTGCAAGATTTGACTGAAACTTTTTAAGCAATTGAGGTTCATATCTATTTGAAATGTTCTTTGACACTAATCGAGTTAAATCAATAGCATCTTGACCAAAATACCACGTAGATAATTTTTTGAATCCAGACACTTTCAAAGCGTAATCGATTGATGTCTCGGTATATAACTGAGTATGCAGTCCATTATCTAAGTTTCTTGCCGCATGAGAGCTGAAGGCACTTTCAATCATCGTACTTAGCCCAAAAGTAGGCACTGAAAAAATAAATAAGGTCCCAGGTTTCACTTTACTTAGTTGTTGCCAAAAGGCTTGAACATTGCCTATGTGCTCTAAAACAAAAAAAGCCACAATCACATCAGCGTTTAGAGTGCTGATATCCTTTGGATTTAAAGTTGCTAACTGAACAACTTCTTTAGGTAAAAAAGCATGCGACTCTTTGACTAAGAGCTGATTTTGTTCAAAACCTTTAAACTTTGAAAATCCTTGCTGTTGCAGGGCTTTTAGAAAATACCCAGCTCCACTACCAAGCTCTACCCAAGATTTTTTTTTCAAAGACGCTTCTGGTTCAAAACAGGTTAACTGCTCTAGAGCCCAATCCAGCTTCGGTTTGTAGACACGTTTAACTCTAGATAGAAATTCCTTTTCACTTGGCTGAACGTAAATGGAATCATAAGAAAGATTTTTAGGCTGCATCGATGCAGGAAAATCATCGGGCACGATGACTGAAGCTTGAACATGTTCGCAATGTTCACAACAATAATAAGGTATTTCTCTATGTGTAAATTTTGGTGAAAGAAGAATGGACTGGTTACAGAGCAAACAATGGTGTCTTGTCTTGAATTGACTAAGTTGTTGACTTACAGTCAATTGCTCATCCAACAAAGCATCATCGACTTGGGAAATAGCAAAACTTTCCCCTTGAATATCAGCCGATGGTTTTGAGTATGTCTTCATGTCATACTTACCTTTAAGTCCGCCAAAGTGAAGCGTGGATTATTCATATCCTTCAGCTGCTTTTGGATGTTCAAATAATCTTCTTTAGTATCTACAGTAAAAGAAGTACCCTTTATATCATAAGATTCCAGCAAAGGAATTTGAAATACATCAAATAATTCTTGATGTTCATAGAAATAGGCCGTTACATGTTCTTTATCGAATTCTGTTAATGCTTTCTGATCATAGAGAGCTTGTAAAGTTGGAGCATGAAAGATCTCACAATCTAACCCTTGAGGAAACACGCCTTTTGTCGTTGACAAATGAAATGCGCCCTGCTTATCGCTTTCTAAAATACAATGCTCTACTAAGCCAAAGTCCACAAAAGGGCAATCTCCAGTGATCCGACAGACATATTCAAAATGATACTTTTTAGCAACATCTAAAAGCCTTTTAGCTACGTCCTGATTTTCTCCGCGAAAAACTTGGTAACCTTGTTGGCTAACCATATCTGCGAGGTCATTATCTTCTCGCAAGTTTGTCGTCGCAAAAACAATCTGGTTTTTTATGGCCGATGTTTTTAGTCGACCCAGTAAAAACAGAATCATTGGAATATTCATCAGAGGCTTGATAGCTTTACCTGGTAAGCGTGATGATCCCATTCTCCCTGATACCACAAGGCCATAGTTAGGCGGTAATTTGTTTTCCATGCTCTTCTACCAAATGTTTAGCTATTTTAAAATCTTTGTCTGATGCAATAAAAAAACATTCCGCTGCTGACACTTCAAAGCTAGCGACGGAAGGACCTGTGAGAGATCCACTTTTAAAGTTTTTTGTTTTGGTGGCCAAGCATGTTTTTACATCTCTATAAATGACATCAAAATCCGAAGCCATATCTCTATTTCGAGTCAAAGGCACTAAGCCATGAGCGCTTCTTTTAAACAAGTCACTGTGTATAGCTTCAACGCCACAAGCTGAATCTGCTCCACTCATGGCGAGTGTACACACAGCTTCTTCTAAGGTAGAAGTTGAAACAAAAGGACTTTGAATATACCTCAAGACAGTAAGACCCTCAAAACTAGGATCATATTTGTGAGCTATCTTTTCTAAGGTTGGCACAATACTTGCTGTGCGCAATGTGTCTTGAGGGTTTCTATGAAAAAAAGATAAGCGAGCATCATCATATTTAGCAATGACATCTTGAGCCTCTTCATTGTCTGACGTAACAATCACGTTATCAAACAAACTAGAGTTTAAGCAGATTTCAATGTCCCTTTCTAATAATGAGCGACCATGCAACGGTTGCTTCCATAGATCAGTAATAAAGTCATAATATTTTCGAATAGGAATAACAATATTAATAGGTCGCAAAAGCTCTAATTCTTTTCTTACAGAATCCATTTTAATCTGCTGGCGAGCATGAAAAATACGATTTTGATTTCTTGTTAAATTATTTGAGTGTCTTCTATAGAAAAACAATGGCAAATTTACATTGGCGCATTTATATTTTTTTATAATTCTTGTCCAAATATCAAACCCATCTTGAGCACCAAGATCTTCTCTATACCCTTCTAATGATTTCATAATTTCTGTTCGAATCATTGTGCAAGCTCCGTTAGGCGGCATATCTAACAAATGATTCTGTTCATAAATCGCTTGGCGACGAGAATGTGCATATATATCTCCTGATTCATCAACTAGAAAATAATCAGGAAAGACTAAAGCAATTTCTTCGTGTTCTTCTAAGTGATGGGATAGCAGCAATAATATATTTTCATTAAACAAATCATCACCATCCAATCTGATGATGTATTTACCATGAGCTTTAGAAAGTGCAAAGTTACAGACTTTGGGTAAACCAATACCTCCAGTTTGATAGATGCTTATCTTAGGATGTCCTTGATAATTTTGAAAGATATCAAAGGTACTATCTGTTGATCCATCATCTATGAGAATGAGTTCCCAATCTTGGAAAGTTTGTTTCAAGACACTTTCTATGGCAGCCTCTATATAACTAGCATAGTTGTGAGAAGGTACATAAACTGTGATTAGTGGGGTTGCTTGTTGCTGTTCCATCAGTCGGTCACCACTGCTAATTCAAAAATATCTTGATGCACTTCTTCTAAGGATGATGAACGGTCTGCACTTTTCATTGTCTCTAAATCTAGTCGAAACTGGTTCAGAAAGGATAGCTCTCCTGGGGTGATGCTAAGAGCATGATCTGGCCCATATGACTTTTGATCCAATGTGAAATGGCGCTCTAAGATCCTAGCTCCTCGCGCCATACAAGCTAAAGAAGCTGACAACCCCACTGTATGGTCGCTGAAACCTGAATAATGACTAAAGTCTATGTTATCAAGCTTTAAATCCTCTAGAGGAGTAGGATATTTCGAAATACAAAACAAATAATCCACATGAATGCCTTCAATCGAAGGAAAAGCTTCACCCTTCCATAAGCCAAGCGACACGATTAGATCTTTGCCTGTTTCCACAAGCTTTGAAATTAATACCTTTTCGTAAACAGATCTAGAAGCAACTTTGTATCTTTTGACTTCAAGTGCTTCTAACCAATCTATCCGTTTGGTATCAAAGACCGACGCCATAAACTCAATGCCAACTCTTTGGCACTCATCATGTAGGCTTTCTAGTTGGTTACGTGTTAGCTCTGTTTGACAATTATAATCAAACCATGGATTGTTTTCTTTAGGAAATAATTGCCTGGCATCATACAGCTGAAATTTTGCAACATCCGCTCCTGACGCCTTTGCCTCCTGAATTAATTCAAATGCCAACCCCATGTCACCATTATGGTTTTGACCTATTTCCGCTATGATTTCAATTTTTTTCATGAGTTAACCACTGATTTAACATAATAAAACAAAACAAAGTATGCCCATGAAGCTTTGTAGGATCATGAATAAGCTGATAAGCATGTTTAATGCTATCATTATCTATAATTCCTAATTTCATGAGAGCACTACCGTCACTAAAAGTCTCATGCAATAGATCTTTCCAAGCATGCTTTAACCAAAAATCAACAGGAACATTAAAACCGTGCTTTTTACGCTGATACACTTCCTTAGGGAGCAAACCTCTAAATGCTTGCCTCAAAACTGCCTTTAGCTCAGTACCATTAACCATATCTGTAAAAGCAAGTTGCTTTGTCATTTGAAGTATTTTGGGAGCAGCAAAAGGTGCTCTTGCTTCAACAGAGTAGGCCATACTCATTCTATCTAATTTAGTTAACATCTCATTAGGAAAGTAGAAGGCCCTATCATGAGAAATAAAATCTAAAGGCTCCCATACCTTGTCGGATTTAAATCGGGAAAAATGATTAAGAGAGCTTTCAATATCCCCAAACCACTCCCTATTAAACAAACTTAACTTCTCTTGCTCATGGGCATAATAATGCCATGCCCATGCCTGTTCACAACCAGGCAAACGACTAATTTTATCTGCTCTCTGTTGTGGAGTTAAACCTATGGATTGAAAAGAGTCCGCTAAAAAATTGAAGCTGGCGTCCTTGTCTATTTCCAACTTCTGACTTAAATAATTATACCAGGAGTACCCACCAAATGCTTCATCTGCTCCGTCACCACTTAATAGAACTTTAATGCCTGCGTCATGAGCCGCTTTAGTAACTGCTAAAATTCCTAATCCGGAAGAAACGCCAAATGGTTGGTCCCCATAATGACAAAAATCTCTAATTAGGTTTTTAAAAATTTCACCATTCACTGGAATATTTGTATGGTCTGAGCCAATGATTTTAGCATAAGCCGTTGCCTCTACAGACTCATTGGCTTTCCCATGATATGGGTCGTCTATATCTTCAAACGAGATACAAAACGTTGAAATATTTTTTTTCTTACTTGCCAAGGTGGCAACAATCGAGCTATCTAACCCACTACTAAGAAAAGCACCGATTGGAACCTCTGACAATAATCTTGTTTCTACAGCTTCTTCAACAGTTTCTCGAACAAGCCCAACTAGATCTTGAGTATCAAAGTGGTATGACTCAAAGGGATTAGCATAGGGAGTTTCCACAATAGACGACTCAGTAACAACTAACTTATGACCTGGCTTAATTGCCTTAATTTGGTTATAGATAGTTTGTGGTTGAGGGATCCATAAGAAAGTTGGGAAATCCCAGATAGCTTGCTGGTTAAGTGTTAGTTCCAAATTAGGAATCTGTTTGAAACATTTAATCTCTGATGCAAAATAACATTCATTCTTTTCATTTTTACAATAGTAAAGTGGCTTTTCACCAGGAATATCTCTAGCTAAAACCAACTTTCTAGTAACTTTATCCCAAATAGAAATAGCAAACATACCATCAAGATGTTCAAAGACATCCTCACCATGTTCACGATATAAATGGCAAATAACCTCACCATCGCTGTGTGTTCTGAAACGGTAGCCTTTTAACTCAAGTGACTCTCTTAGTTCCTTTGAGTTATAAATCTCACCATTATAGAAAACAACGGTACTCTCCTGCTCGTCAAATAATGGTTGCTGACCATCAGCAAGACCATTGATAGCCAACCGAGTCATACCGCCCAAAAAGGGTTTGTCTATGTAACAACTTAAATCATCAGGCCCACGATGGATTATTCTACTTAACATGCCATCTAAGACTGCGGATTCCCCTCTTGGGGAAAAAATTCCTGCTATACCGCACATGACTTGCCAACCCATATGATATTGATATTAATGTGGATTAAGGCTAACATATAGGCATAAAATCAGCAATTTATAAAAACGTCACTGACTATGATTCCTGTTGCTCCTTCAAAGATATCTGGGCATCAACTAGAGCTTGTTCCCTTTTCAGAGCGGTTTATACAACCTCCATATGTCCAATGGCTCAATGATCCAGAGTTAATGAAGTTTAGCGAACAGCGCCACAAAAATCATACTTTAGAAAGTTGCCGAGAGTATTTCATCAGAATGACAAAGCAACAACATTTTTTTTGGGCAGTTGTATCTAAAGCAACTCAAGAACATGTAGGTAACATTACAGCCTATTTAAACAGGATCCATTTAACCGCCAATTTGGCAATTATGATTGGTAATACAGGCTATCAAAGCAAAGGTTTTGGACTCGAGGCATGGAATCTAGCCTTGTCATATTTGCTAAAAACTGGCATCCGTAAGGTTCATGCTGGAACCATGTCAACCAACTTACCTATGCGAAAAATTTTTACTAAATCAGGGATGATTCTTGAAGGCACATTAAAACAGCAATGTTTAATTCATGGCTCCCCTGTCGATCAAATACTAGTTGCTATAATCAAGGATAACACTCATGTCTAGCATAGAGACAATTAAAAAGAATTTTGAAGATTTACATCGAATCGACCATGATAAAGCAAGCTATGATTTACCACACAACTCAAAACAGAAAATTGATCCCTTTGAAAGTCATCGAGAAGATTTTTTATTTAATGAAATAAATAAACTAACCCCAAAAAAAATTCTTGACGTTGGTTGTGGAATTGGACATTTAGTCTCTCGTTTTCTAAAAAATAACACTCATTGCTCTGGCATTGATTTATCTGAGAACATGATTGCGACGGCAAAAGAGCTTTTACTTAAACAAAATTTTCATCCTGAACTAGTTAGCCGCGGTGACATATTCACTTACCAATCAAATCAAGGTTTTGACACCATTATTGCCAATGGCGTTGTTTGGTATTACGAAGATAAAACTGATTTTTTAAAAAAAATCCATAGTCTAGCTACACCTCAAGCAAATATCTGGGTTGTTCACAGAAATCTTTTTTTTAACATGTATGCCTTAAACCAAGGAACGTTTGATTTATTCTCTGAGAATTTCTTTTCACACTTAGAATTACAATCAAAGAACAGCTTAACTGACCAACTTCATTTGGCTTTGCCTAGCCTCAGCGAAAAAGTTCACAGAAATGGTGAGCTACACAAACCCTATGACAACCCATTAACGATACATACTCTATATGACTCATGCCAAATGAGCGTTGAAAATATTTACTACACTTATATTCACCCCACCCCTCCGCGATTCAATCAGGCATTTCCTCCTGAAAAATATGCGGAACTTCAAAAAGCATTCGGCAAGCACTGGGCTGGGATGTTCATGGGCTCCCAATTTATTGTCCATGCAACTTGCCAATAGTTACTTAAGCGGCACCAACCTGTAGTATGACACCACAGGTATAGTTTTGAGGAGGCACAGCTTCTAAAAGCTCTGGCAGCTCGTGCCTGTAAAATACATTTTTGATATATGGTTTGAAGTAACTTAAATAATCCTCCACTGTTCTTGGAAAAACATCATTCATAGTAGCTGGATTTACATCGTGCGACATACAAATCAACCCGTTGGGCTTTAAGACTCTCAATATTTCTTTAATTGCTGTTTCTTGATCTAAAGAATAAGCCAACACACAGGAAGCGATAACAATATCGTAGCTATTATCTTCATAAGGTAGTTTGTGCATGTCTCCAACGTCAATATAAGGACTATATGAGATCAAGTCCAAGCCTCTAATGTTTTCAGACTTAAATCCATAAGCTTTTAAACAAAAAATTTCACCTTCTGTTCTTGGGCCTATCGTTAATACTTTTGCTTCACACTTATAGTCCAAGTCATATAGCGTACCCCCTAAACCAGGCATCGACGATAAAGGTCGGTAAGTTTCGATACATGAAAGTGGCTTTATAAGGCGAAGTGAACGAGCACAACTAACATCATGCAGTCCTGTCAAATTATACTCTATTGTTTTTTTTCCATCTTTAAATGTATAAAAATGCTCCTGAGAGCCATTCCATGTTTTTAATTGTTGCTTAATTCTTATGTAATAGAACTTGCGCACGCGACAAATAAGATACCTAATTAAGCTTGAACGATAGATGACATAATATCTAATATTCTTGAATAACCAGAAAAAGGAACGAATAGACTTCATAGTTTATCACCTTAGATTGTTAATATAACATTAGGCTCAATGTATTGGTTAGACATATTATACCCCGTAGCATTACGATTCAGTTGAAAACTTTTTATAGAAACACCTGAAAGTTTAGCCATAATTAAACAAATCGTTGTCACTCCCCAGGCTTCGATTGAATTAGCAATTAATGTTGTAGGCTTCGCATTAAGCTCAACAAGATATGAGATCCCAGACCAATACTCTAATAAGTCTTTTTCCATTTGCCCAATATCTTGACGAGGATGAGGTTTAATTATAAATGTTTTGTCAGGGTAAAATTGACGTACAAACTTTGGGAGTTCCTTCAAAAGGGTATGTGGAGAATAGCCAGGATAACACTGATCATTCTCAGATTCAGGATCAAGAAATAGCGTAATCTGATTGTTAGCTAATTTTCTTGATTTTCGCACGTCTTTGACTTGCTTTTCTAAAATTAAATGTCGACCAATTCTAATTTTATCTTGAATAAAACTAAATTTTCTAACACGTTCGCGCCAAGCTTCTAAAAATTGATGTTTTGATAATTCATTTGGAACAAATACATAATCTGGCAAAGCATACATATCATTATTGAAATGTTGCGTATAGTTTTTCCAATGATCAAAAATAAATGCTGTTGCAATGTTATTCCTTTTTGCAAATAATATTAACTTAAAAGTTTTCTCAAAATTGGTTTGAGATCCAATGACAAGTAAAGCATTATCCTTTAGCCGACTAAGTTCCATTTTTAAATGCTTTGCATGAAAATGAGGGATGGCAGAAAAATCTTTAGCCCACCCGTCACAGAAAAACTTATACCTCACAGAGCACTTTTTTCGAATTTCATTGAACAAGTAAAAGCAACCAGGATCAACACTATAAAATAAAATTTGATCATAGCAATCAAATACCTTCGAGTATTCTTTCATCCTTTTTCCCCAATTCAATGCCTAGTGCCATATTATGAGCTTTGCCCTCAATCTTGAT
The DNA here is from genome assembly GCA_964351745.1 of uncultured Francisellaceae bacterium. Classification (GTDB taxonomy): domain Bacteria; phylum Pseudomonadota; class Gammaproteobacteria; order Berkiellales; family Berkiellaceae; genus CAYNJF01. Next base: position 14,590 of record CAYGPI010000029.1, on the reverse strand, counting down.
TCTGAATAACAGATCTTCTTCCCATGAGTGGTTACGATATATAGCTTGTAGCCCAACCTTCAATAACTGATCCAAAGCCTTCGCATGATTTATAGGCACAATCTCGTCTAGCACGAGTCTCTTACCCTGAGGTAAGCCTTGTCCATCTTTGACTCGATAAATTTCCATTTTTGAATGGTCTTCAAAAATTCTGTATCGACTCTTCTTTGTAAAGATATCCACTTCAAAATGAGTATAATATTTTTCACTCAAACCTTGTAAGATCAAGTTGCTGCATCGATCTGTTTGAAGACTTAACGTTAGAGTTGGGTCATCGTCACAATGATCTCTCATTTCATGAAGGCACTGATAACTCGTAATATCTCCATAAAACCATTCAATTAAATCTAAAGCATGAACCCCATTATGTTTGAGTCCTTTCGCATACTTAATCACAGTTGAGATATGTCCCTTTTCTTCAATATGATTTTTAATATCTGAATATACACTTAGAAATCTTCTTGAGTAGTTTAAAATGAGAGGGACTTTCTTAGATTTATAAAGTGCCATAATTTCGAGTGATTGTTGAGGCAATGTCGTTAAAGGTTTTTCACAAATAACAAGCTTAGGCTCTAATTCTAAAGCTGATTTTAATTGTCCAAAATGAGCACCATCTGATGTACAAATGATAACAACATCAATAGAACTAGTTGTTGAGAGTTCTTGTTGGCTTCGAAAGACTGGCTTTTGCCACTTTCCCATGATCCAATCCCTTCTTTGAGGGCATGTTTCAATGATACCGTATAACTCATATTCAAGGCTCTCTTGAATAGCATGTGCATGGGAATAGAAATTGGAATCATCTCCTGCGCCCATAAGGCCACCACCGACAATTAATGTCTTTAAGGGATTAGGCTTGCTCAGGTGTTTTTTGATTGACATGACGGTTTAAACCTAACAGAGATGGATGTAATTTTATGAAGTCAAAAAGTGCTTTTAATGATATCCATTGATCATTCTTATAAAGAGATCTGTATAATTGATAAGCTAAGTTGTAATCGGCAGCTTCATCAACTGTTAGTCGTATGGCTTGCCAGTTCTTAGGTAAGCTAGGTTTAACTTTATTGACTCTAAAAACTTCAGGATGTTGATACAAAAAATAGCTGCCATGCACAAGGTCAATGGGATCATTTGTTAATCCTGATGCCTTTTCAAGGGCTTCTCTCAAAAAAGCTCTAACCTCTAAACCCATGGGGATTGGATAATCATGATTACCTACATAATCAAATTCACCTGTTAGCAAGGGACTAATAACCTCCTCAACCAAGTAAGGATCAATAAAGGGATTATCGCCAGTAGCTTGAACGATCACGTTTGGGTTACTTTTGGCCGTTGCCTTCAATAATCTATCTAAAATATTATTCTCACTACCTGCAAAGCATTGGAAGCCTTCTCTTTCACAGAAATCTACAATAGCTATATCAGCTGGCATAAAAGTAGTTGCAACAATTACCTCGTCAATTAAGTTACAAACAGACAATCGATTATAAATATGCCAAAGTGACTCTTTATCTGCCAGAGGAAGCAAAACTTTGCCTGGGAGCCTTGATGAGCCCATTCTTGCTTCAATGGTTGCACAAACCTTCATCAAGCTATCTCTTCTTGTTTTGAGTGATTTTCTCTTGTCACAGCTTCAGAGTTAGGCATATCTGGTGCCCAGCCTCTTGCTAAAGCTTGATAACACTGCTCTTGTTGAGGATTGGTTTCTGAGCACGTAAATTGCATAGAATGACTCGAAGAGGTTTTATCATCTGACGACTTCAGTGACTTAACTCTATGCCATTTGTGATTTATATCTTTAGTCCACACTCGTTCATCTCTAAATGGATCAATTAGTTTTTCTAGCTGCTTTAGACTAACATTAAAAAAAGAATTAAAAGGCTCAATGTCTTGCAAAGATTGAGTTGAATAATATGCAATAAGTCGAAAGCCCTCTTCTCTGGTAATACGGCCAAGCCGAATTTCTCGACAAACCTGATCGGTGACTTTAGTGTAGCCATATTTCCAATCTTTGATTAGATCATGAACACCATTGTAATGCATACAGTGCACATCATGATAATTATCAAAAGTTCTTTGAGCTTGAGTAGTCATATAGCCAAATTTTCGCATCATTAGCTCATGTTGAGCTTTGCTATCCCATCGAAGATAATGATTTAAGTAAATCCCACGTACACCTACAGCATGCAATTCTTTGTCGGATGGATAAAACAAGGGTGATAATATTTCTTCTGATAAATGTGGATGCTTATCCACAAGATCTTCTGGCTCGAACCCCATTAAGTCATGCTCGAGTCGATACCGCCTTGTCATTTCTACTTGATCATGATGAGAAAACATACCAACCTGATCGACAGCTTGATGCGCTCCCCAAATAATAAGAGGAATATTGAAACGAACAGCAAGCTGTACTGGAAAAACGGTATGTCCGGCCAAATGATACCAATGGAAACTACCAAAAAGCTCTAAAGTAGCTTGCCCAACCTCCTTCACATGAAGAGGTTTTGGCGAATAAGTTATAATATCACAGCCCAAACGAGTTCTTAGCTTCTCCAAATTCTTAATACCTAATGGTGTATTATACAAACGATTAAAACAAACTAATAATGGATTTAGACCAAGTAAATACTTAGCGACATAAACAATATAATAGCTATCTTGCCCACCACTCATAGGGATAATGCAGTCATACTGATTATCGCTCTTATACGGTGAAACAATATCCTCAAGTAATTTAAACTTTTGGTGCCAATCGGTATTGTTCTTTTCTTCATGAATAAGACAACCAGTACAAACGCCATCGATAAAGTTTAAGCCAAAAGGATGGTTAGATGGATAGCAACAACGCTGACACCACTGTATAGAATCATCATGCATAATCTTTGATTCGCTCATTAGCTGCATCCAGAGTATTTAACTTAGCTATAATGGAATGATAAGACTCATTATTATTAGGACAAATTTGCTCCCAAATCGGGTTTTCTAAAACCCAATGATTTCCTTTCCTTTTCCACATATTTCCGCGAAAGCTGTCGGCCACTTCGTGAAAGGTTTCAATAGGTAGATTAACCCATTCGCAATAGGATCGAATATATCGCTCATGACAACGACCATCCAGATGTTTTGCTAAGATTGCAGCTTGCTCTCGTGTAATTCTGCCAGCTCTAACGTCATAGCACGAAAATTCAGTCGTGTTCCCCAAACCAAACTTATAGTGCTTTATCATGGCATTAATAATACCGCCATATTCACTATCTAATGAGTTATGCTTATAGTGGATCCCAATATCCTCATAATCAGCCTCAAGACAGTGCATGCCATGTCTAATCGCATAAACGGCATTCCCCCAACCTGACCAATCCATATAGTAGCCCATGAATATACCTTTGCCACCCCAAGTTTTAAATTGGTCATCACTAGGAAAAGCATACTGCACTAAATCCTTCTTTGTGACACCATCCCCAACCCAGATATCATTGGAATCACCAGCAAGCGTGTGGTTATTCCTAATAGAAGTAGCATCCCAGCCTTCTCCTTTATTTGTATCTCCAGCTTCTAAGGCAGGATTTTCACCAAAAAGAACCAGTGGGATCCCATAAGCCATTGCAACTCTGTATGGAATAGGAAACAAAGCCATTTCAGCATACTTATGAATATTACCATAAGTCATAAATGACTTTTTAGATAACTTTTGAGCTACCTGTGGGTTTGGCTGCATACTGATTAACGTAAACCCTAGAGCATGAAGATTTTCTATATTCTGCCTTCCAAGTTCAGTACCATCAGAACTAACAAATTGCACCAATAACGGTTCAATATTTAGCTTCTCGCGTACCATCATCGCTTGCCAAGTACTATCTTTACCGCCACTAACTCCTAAAACACAACCCCATGGGGATTTTGAAGTTTTCTTGGCCCAACAAGCGATCTCTTTAAGTTCTTTTAACCGATCATCCCAAGCAATCGATGTTTTTTGGGAGTGCCAGCGGCAAGCACCACAAACTCCGTTAGCATCTAGAACTAAGCCTGGTCTTGTTGATGGCATGATGCATTGCTTACAATACTCCATATTCTAACTCTTTAGTTGATAATGTCATTGTATGATCCGCAATTAAAAGTACTAAACGGCTTAACATTGGTGAATACTTTTCAATCAAGGTTTCTTGATATTTAACTTTCATTCGCTTCGAGTAGAAACAAAAAACAACACAATCTTTATGGTTAACTTTTTCAAAATCACTTTCACTAACAACACGAAGATCTAGCTTACCTTTTTCAGGCAGTCCTAAAAGCCGCAGTATTGTTGTTTTTAAAACATGTTTAATAGCCTTTGATTCTTCTAAAGCTTGATTTCCAAGCTGATTATTCATATTCAAGATGCTCATATGCTCATTTTGGACAATCACTTTCTCAATATCCTTTGCTCTTTCAGGCATTTTGAATCTAGGCAAAGAGGTAAAATCTGAATCTCTATCAATATCACCGACATCCACGGAATGTGAGAATCTAGCAATATAAAACCATCGGTAAGCACTTATAATGGAGGCCAGAGAAGATGGCGTATCGACTAACTTCTCCAATTGAGTAAAATAATCTTCTTTTCGAGGTTGAAAATAAATGAAATCACCATAGGGATATGGACAATACTGAAAAGCGCATAAAACTGGTACTCCTAACCGAGCCAACTCTAGACCAATCGATGTCCAAGCTGTCGCAACACAATCAGCTATTTCACCAAGATCATAACTTGAAACATCGTCTTGAGGCCAAACAATTCTAACATGCTGGTAATCACCACTTAGAGCCTTCTGATATCTTAGTAATTGCTCTGATGCTTTAATTTTATAACCATCAGTAGATTCTCGCGGATGGATCCTAACCACAAGCTGCAAGTTATCACTGTTTTCGATATATTCTGCTAACTTTAAGAGCCAATCTACTTGATCAACGAATGGTTTTTCCTTAGGTAGACTAGTGACTCCTAGCGCTGAATATTGGAGCTGTGTGGATAAGGCCTCATCTAAACTACTTGTGTATGCAACAATTAATTTGCGCTCCGTTGACAAGTTGAGTTTCTCAAAAAGGCCATCACTGTTTTGAGTCTTGTTAGGCGAAAATATTGTAAAACCTTGACCATGAAACCGAAACAAAACATCTTCAGAAATCTCACTGACTTGCTGCTGGGATAAAGGCTTAGATTTCCAATGTTCCCAATGACTCAATCTCCAAAATTGATCAGCTGTTGAAAGTGCGTGCATCATAGTAATCCGCATTCTTTGAACATTGGTTAACAAGGTATGAGATAAATTAGTCATAGGAATTTGATGCATCGTGCAACTTTTGACAAGTCCAAGGACATTTCCATAATCACCAAAAAAAATGACTTTCCCTATCTTCAAAGTACGACGCAAATTCTCAAAGGCAAGATATATGTAAACAGCGGCTTGAATATGTTTTTTTGTGAAAATCTTTAAATAATCAGATGTAAGGGCTTCTGAGTTCAATTTACATAATCTAATAACCTCACCTAATGCAATTTGACCAAAGCTGATAGAGTCATATACATAATCTTTAATCTCCCCCTTGAAACCTTGCAAATGCTTTTTAGCTTGAGCTGCTTGATCTCTTGAGACTAAAGTTGCCATTTGCATACTTGGCAAATCATATTGTTCAAAGTGCGTCAGACCATTTCTTTGACAGTCCAAACAAAAACGCTCTATTTTCTTCTGTGAACTTCCTAGTGGTAAGTCATGACCATCTTTCACTGTACAACGCTCAAGCTCACCGCCGCAAGAGATCATTAAAACTTGATGACCAAGTGTTTTTAAGGTTTTAGCAATCACCGAAAGTGATATCAAGTGATAGGTTAAACCTGCATCATGACTCCAAAATACATATGTTTTCTTTGCTTTATCAAGTGGAATTCTCTGTAATGCTTTTATATTACTTTGAATGCTCTTATAATTAGATCTTCGAATAAAAAAATAAAAAGCATGAGGCAGAAGCCTTCTCACTAAGCTCTTTATTTTTCTTGAGTACTTATGTCTTCCCTTATTCATAGTCAGGACAAGCCAACTTCTCTTTTACTAGTCTGACAGTCTAGTTCCTGATTCAAAAATATCTTAGAATGAAACATAAATTGATATAACTTCAATCTAGACAATATATAAAATGGCATAAAACTACCCGTATAGAACAATCTTAATCCACCATCACGCATTGACATTTTAAAGCCTTCAAATAACCATTTGAAATTTGGCCATTCTCCTTCAAAAGGCATCAAAGCCGCCTTCATATAAACTAGCCATGCTGACCTTTCAGCAGGATACAGTGGTTTATATCCCATAACATTTATTTCATCTGAGAAAAGATACTCTAGCAACTTAATTTCACGTTGATTAAGCTTGCTCTGCCATCGTTGTGTGACATAAGCATTTGGGCCAGCTATTTTAAGCGAAGTCTCTTTTGAGTCATTTTGCAACATGCCCTTTGTTTGAGTTTGGTAACGACTATTATATGCTCCAGTTCCCATCCATGGCTTTCCTAAGATAGTTGGCGTGAAATCCCCACTCATCCAAGCCTTCTTGGGCTCAACACCTAACCAAGAACAGATCTTATCTGTCGTTTTCTTAAATTCCAAGTTTAAATCTTCATTTTTTACAATCATAAAGTTGTCTTTATATTTTTTGCGCAAGCGTCGAATCACATGAGTGCTTTGAGCAAGATATAATAACCAGTACAAATATACACAGCCATTATCTGCAGTTAATCGACCTCTCAACAAATTAAATAATCTTGAGAAATAATTATAAGGCGTGACCGCATACATATTACCAAGTTGATTGACGAATTGGTGACGGGGAGAAGCAAAGGTTGCTCTAGGATCTCGAACCATACTAATCATCTTAGCTTCAGGGAAATCCAATAACATTTCATCAATAACTTTACCTGAGAAACCATCAGTCACGTTTTCATCTCTAAGACTTACGGCATCACTAACCAAAACATACTTAAATCTATCTATTGAAAAATCAGAAGCTATGGCATAGATGATAAAAGGCAATAAAACAAGCTCTTTTCGAGTTATGTGTTGCCTCGATGAGAAAAATTTTTCAGTCAGACTTAAAATTTTATCAGAAGGCACTGTAATATTATGCGCCCCCATCCGATAAATGAGCTCTTTATTTTCAAGAGCATCTGGAGAACAAAGAAGTCTAAAGTAACTTTTGTTCACTAAAAAATCTTTTGCAACATTTACGTCAATATTCTTGCTCATTCCAAAGGTGCTTACAATGTAAGAGTACGTATAATGCATCAAAGGGCAAGTTAATACTTCAGTGTGATGATCGAACGTTGTCAGAAAGAAAGCATTACCACCACGACCGGAATGGTCGATAACCGCTGCCAGCTCTAACGTGTTAAAAGCTTTCTCTATGCTGCTCAACATACTACCGCTTGCTCCTTCAACTCAGAGACATGCTCAAAGACCTTTTGAAATCCATCGTTAACTTGACGTAACTGGGATGATTCTAACTGCCAAGCGACGGGCTGAATTTGAATCACAGATTGGTAGTGACACTTTTCAACTACAGGAAATTGACTCGGCTCATAGGAAACCTTTGATAAATTAAAGGGGTAACCTGAGTGACCTATAGCAATTTTCTTTTTAAACACAGGAAGTCTATACAAAGGACATACATACCCAGCACTGACAGGAATACCTTCAGCAACAAGCGCATCGACAATCCATGCCCGATGATTCTGAGCGATATCATCCAAAGCAGCTGTCCACATAAAATAACTATGAGAGCAGTCAGCGCGAGTCTGTGGCACAGTTAAATGAGGCAACCCTTGAAGTCCTTCACACAGGCCCCTGCCAATCGATTGACATCTTTCAACTAAATCATCAAGTTTTTCTAATTGTGCACATCCCATGGCAGCTGCCATTTCAGGCAATCGAAAATTATACCCAATAAGATTTGTGATGTTTTCTATTTCAAGCCAATCAATGACATTTTCACCATGATTACGGATTAGCTTCAGTCTTAAAGCTAGATCGTCATCGTTCGTGACCAACATGCCACCCTCACCAGTTTGAATATGCTTATGAATATTTAAGCTAAAAATACCAATATGCCCAATCGTCCCTGTTAATTGTTGATCCTCTGTTGCTAAAATAGCTTGAGCGTTATCTTCAATTAAAAAGATATCATGCTCTATGGCTAGTCTTTTAAGTGCTTTTAGCTCGGCAGGATGACCAAATAGATTAACAGCAATGATAGCTTTTGTCCGAGAGGTTATGGCTTGTCTAACTAGAGCAACGTCTATGCAGTATGTTTGTGGCTCAATATCCACAAATACAGGGATTCCACCATAAAAAAGTGGCGCCATGGCAGTTGCAGACATTGTATATGGTGGCACGATGACCTCATCGCCAGGAGAGATACCTATAGCGCCCATCGCTGCAATTAAAGCTGACGTTGCTGAGTTTACCGATATAGCATGCTTAACGCCAAAGCGGTCTTGCCATAAACCTTCAAATCGACAGACTTGCGTCCCGCCAAAAAACGTACTTCTTGGACTGCCATGAAAGCCTGACAAAAGACCTTGGTCTAGTACCTTATGACAAGCATCCCATTCTTCTTTGCCAATCGCGTTAAACGGTAAGAGCTTCTGCTTGACAGATTTATTCCCACCAAACACTGCTAAATCACTCATCATTTCTATCCTGAAGATCTGTATTAAGAAAGAATCATTAAATCATTTCATCAATGCAATAGGTTTGCAATTACTCACTCTCTACTCTTTAGCCCGCAGATGGCCTACCTGGATTCCGCGGACAAGCCGCGGAAAGTAGGCAATAGAAAAGTGCACAAGTAGTTGCATAGACTCTAAACAACATGCGCTATTGTCGCTTGCTGCTCTTTTGAAAAGAGATTGTAAGTATCAGCTAAACCATCACTTAAAGAAGTCTTTGATTTCCAGCCCAAAAGATTTATCTTCGAAACATCCATCACCTTCCTAAGTGTTCCATCTGGTTTCGTGCTATCAAAGATGAAAGTCCCTTCAAAACTAATCACCTTAGCTATAAGCTTAGCCAGATCTTTAATCGTTAAATCTTCCCCAGTCCCCACATTGACAAGTGGAGGCTTATTCGAAGAGATAATATTTTTGTAAGTGGTTTCATTTAAATTCAATAAAAAACAAATGGCATCGGCTAAATCAGAGGCATGCAAGAACTCTCTTCTTGGATTTCCTGTACCCCATATATTGACGGTCTGTGCCCCGCTCAATTTAGCATCATGAATTTTTTTTATGAGCGCCGGTATCACGTGAGAGTTTTGTGGATGATAATTATCGCCAGGACCATATAGATTAGTCGGCATCACGGCTAAAAATTCAGTACCGTATTGCCTATTATATGAGGCGCACATTTCAATCCCAGCAATTTTAGCTAAAGCATAAGGCTGATTCGTAGGCTCTAAAGGGCCAGTGAGAAGATAATCTTCTTTGATCGGTTGCGGGCATTCTTTTGGATAAATGCAAGATGATCCTAAAAAAATAAGTCTTTTTACACCATTTAAATAAGCCTGATGAATAACGTTGTTTTGAATAGCCAAATTCTGATAAATAAATTCTGCTGGATAAGTGTTGTTAGCATAAATACCACCCACCTTAGCTGCCGCTAAAACCACATACTCAGGCTTTTCTTTTTCAAAAAAAGTGGTGACGGCTTCTTGATTCGTCAAATCAAGCTCTTGATGTGTCCTAACTATCAAATTGTGATAACCCTGGTCGCGCAAAGCCTTGCACATAGCAGAGCCAACGAGCCCCCGGTGACCTGCGATATAAATTTTGGCATCTTTTTTCATTAGATATTAACGCTCTCATGAGTAGGAAATCCATTCTCTACACAAATCATATCTCTTTGAGCTAAGTGATAGTCATGCTCCACCATTTCTTTAACTAAGGCATTAAAAGAAATTTTAGGTGACCAGTTTAACTTTTGCTTAGCCTTACTCGCATCCCCCAATAAATTCTCAACCTCACTAGGCCTATAATACCTTGAAGACACTTTCACAATCACCGTACCAGTCTTTGCGTCAAAGGCTTCTTCATCAACGCCAGAGCCTCGCCATTGCAGAGAGAAACCTAATTCATCAGCACAAGCTTGAACAAACTCTCGAACCGAATACTGAGCACCAGTGGCTATCACAAAATCTTCAGGCGTCTCTTGTTGCAACATGAGCCATTGAGCTTCAACATAATCTTTAGCATGACCCCAATCTCTTTTGGCATCTAAGTTGCCTAAATATAAACAATCTTGGATCCCAAGTTTGATTCTTGAAAGGGCCCTGGTAATTTTCCTCGTCACGAAAGTCTCTCCTCTAATCGGAGACTCATGATTAAATAGGATACCATTGCAAGCAAACATGCCGTACGCTTCGCGATAATTGACGGTTATCCAATAAGCATAAAGCTTTGCCACGGCATAAGGCGAGCGAGGATAAAAAGGCGTTGTTTCTTTCTGAGGTGTTTCTTGAACCAAGCCGTACAACTCAGAGGTTGAAGCTTGATAGAATTTTGTGGTTTTCTCAAACCCGAGAATACGAATGGCTTCTAAAACTCTTAAAGCACCCATTGCATCCGTATTAGCCGTGTACTCAGGCTCTTCAAAAGATACAGCCACATGGCTTTGTGCTGCCAAGTTATAAATCTCATCTGGCTTAGCTTCTTGTATAATCCTTGTTAGGCTCATAGAATCTGTCATGTCACCATGATGTAAAATAAATCGTCTATCTGTTTCATGAGGATCTTGATAAAGATGATCGATGCGATCGGTATTGAAAGAAGATGAACGTCTTTTTATACCATGCACAATGTATCCCTTGCCTAATAGAAATTCTGCTAGGTAAGCACCATCTTGACCTGTGATACCAGTTATGAGTGCAACTTTATTAAGATGTGACATAGTTCCCTTTACAACAAAGACTTATAACACCCACATTTTACCTAGCACCTAAAGAAACACAACTTAAAACATTGCCAAGAAGAATTAAGTTAAAAAAAATCCTATTAGTCGGTCGTCTCCACTATGCCCAGCAGGACGCTCTCGCTTATAATCGATAAATCTATATTGATAACACGTATCTTCTTGAGGGAAATTTGAGAGTCAAACGACAAAATAATTATTCACAACTCAATATTGTTGTGATCGGGTGTGGCAACTGGGGCAAAAACCATATCAGGGTCTTAAAGAAAATTGGTGCACTATACGCTATTTCTGATCTCGACCTAGGTTTATCCGCTAAGCTAAGTGAAGAGTTTGAAGTTCCTCAGTATACATTTGAGAAAATCATTCAAGACAAAAAAATTGACGGCGTGATTATAGTAACGCCTGTCGCAACCCATCATCAAATAGCCACAGCCTGCTTGAACGCAAATCTTCACGTGTTTGTTGAAAAACCATTAGCGATAGACATGCAGGAAGCCCAAGATATCCATGAGCTTGCAAAGCAAGTAGGAAAAACGCTCATGGTAGGTCACTTACTTCATTACCACGCGGCTTTTAATAAGTTAAAAAGCCTACGTTTAGATGGTACCCTTGGCCAACTCCAATATATTTATGCGAATCGGTTGAATTTAGGGAAATTTAGAACGGAGGAAGATATTTGGTGGAGCTATGCCCCCCATGATGTCTCCATGATTCTAAGTTTGATTGATGAAATGCCAATCTCCGTGAAGGCCTGCGGTGCCAAGTATCTTGAGCACACCATCAAAGATGTCACGTGGACACATTTAACATTCCCTAAAGGGGAACAAGCCCAAATTTTTGTTTCTTGGTTGCATCCCTACAAAGAGCAAAAGCTTATCGTTGTCGGTGAAAAAGCCATGGCCATTTTTGATGACGGGCAACCCTGGGCATCAAAACTAACGCTCTATCCATACCCTAATGACTGGGTTGATGGCTTACCGCAACCACAACCAAGCCAAGCCGAAACCATAGCCATACCACATTCTGAGCCTTTAATGGATGAATCTTTGCATTTTCTTGATTGCATCCTAGAGAATGGACAAGTCTTAACTGGTGGCGATGAAAGTTTAAAAGTACTTGCCGTTTTAAATGCTGCGGATAAATCTATTCAATTAAATAAAACGATTTTTCTTAATCCATTATCGTCGCAAAATAATACCACGGCTCAATCCTCTTTTGAGGCTCATGAAACAGCTCGTGTTGATGATGGCTGCCATATTGGCGCTGCCAGTAAACTGTGGCAATACAGCCATATCCTTTCTGGATCGTATCTTGGAGAGCAATGTACCATTGGTCAAAATACCTATATTGGACCTAATGTCAGCATTGGACATCATTGCCAGATCCAGAGCAATGTCCATATCCATGATGGTATCACGATAGAAGATGAGGTCTGTATTGGCCCAAATTCTGTCTTTTCGAAGGCCTTATCACATGCGCCAACTTTAATAAAAAGGGGCACCACCATTGGCGCCAATGCAAAAATTACTTGTGGCGTCACGCTAGGACAATACTGTTTTCTTGCCGCAGGAGCTGTCGTCACAACTGACGTACTTCCTCATGCGCTCATGAGTGGATCACCAGCTCAACAAATTGGTTGGGTGTCTCATGATAGAGAGCCTCTGAATGATGTGCTATATTGCTCTCACTCCAAAAGACAATATAAAGTAAGAGACAACAAACTTACTTTGGAAGAAGCGTGTCTAGTCTAGCCACATAGAAGAAATTGTTAGTTTATGCCAAAGCAAGAAAATCCTATACATTTTATTGATCTTCAATCACAAAGACTAAAAATACAAACAAAGATCGATGCGGCATTTAAGCAGGTCATGGATCATGGCCAGTATATTTTAGGGCCCGAAGTAACCCTGCTTGAACAAATGCTTTGTGAATACACAGGTGCGAAGCATGCCATCACCTGTGCGAGTGGTACCGATGCTTTAAAACTTATATTGATGGCAAAAGATTTAAAGATTAATGATGTCGTCTTTTTACCTTCTTTTACCTTTGCTGCCACAGCTGAAGTCGTCGCATCCCTTGGCGCTATTCCTTATTTTGTTGATGTCTGTCCAAAAACCTACAACATAGATACTCATTCATTGTTAAGGGCCATTGAAGAAGCACAATCAAAAGGGCTTATTTTAAAAGGTATCATCGCTGTTGATTTATTTGGATTCCCAGCTGATTACCCTAGCTTGCGCAACATAGCGCAAGAGCATCAACTATGGCTATTAGCAGATTGCGCACAAAGCTTTGGAGGTCGGCTAGATGAAAAGCAGGTCGGCAATCTATGCGATATGTCGGCAACAAGCTTTTTCCCATCAAAACCACTAGGCGGATATGGTGATGGTGGTTGTATTTTTACAAATGACGAAACCATCGATAACATCACTCGCTCTTTACGCGCACATGGCACGGGAGAGCATCGATACGATCACGTTAGAGTTGGTATCAATTCAAGATTAGACACTTTTCAAGCAGCTATCTTAATTGAAAAACTGGGTATTTTTGATGAGGAGCTTGAAAAGCGCCAACAAATCGCCCAACAATATAACCAAGCATTTTCAGGATTACTTCAAACACCACCACAACAAGATCAATTAACTCACGCCTTTGGTCTTTATACCGTTCGCTGCGACAGCCTAAAACAAAGACATGATTTACATCAACATCTGTTAAGCAAAGATATTCCTTGCACTATTTATTATGAGCATCCTTTGCATATGCAGACAGCTTATCATCAGTTCCCTTGTGTCGATCAGAGTCTAAAGGTCACTGAATCCTTATCACAAGAAGTGCTTAGCCTTCCAATGCACCCTTACCTTAGCGACAAACAAATAAGCACCATTATATCAACCGTGAAGCAGATCATTTGAATGATTTGATTATTTAACTAAATTTTTATTTAACTCGTATTTGCTTATTAACCTCATTGGATGTATTTTCGCCAGAAGATGACATTCATGAACAAGGAAACCACATGACAGCCATTGTTCTTGCCGGCGGCAAACAACTTTCTAGCGAAAGCTACCCAGATTTGCCCACACCTTTAATCCCCGTAGCATCACAACCTTTTCTATTTTGGCTAACCCAATGGATTAAAGGACAAGGATTTAAACAAATTGTATATTCCGCTAATAATTCTAGCGACCAACTATCAGCTTGGGTTAGTCATCAAGCATCTCAAGATGCCGATACCTGCTTTGATATCATCGAAGAGCCTCGCCCCTTAGGCACAGGTGGCGCCACACTCCATGCAGCAAAAAGATTTCCAGCCGACTTATTTCTAGTCGTCAATGGAGACTCTCTTTTGTTAACTGAACTAGCACCTCATATCAATAGGTTAAAAAACTCTGACACGCTTGATGGGATCATCCTCGGTACCAACATAGAGAATGCTGGTCGATTTGGGAATTTAATTACCAACAAAGACAATAAACTCACTGACTTTAAAGAGAAAAAACCAGGCAAAGGCATTATCAATGCTGGAGTTTACCTGCATAAACAAACTCAGCA
>CAYGPI010000028.1:0-27703 GCA_964351745.1 uncultured Francisellaceae bacterium | reverse complement strand
AAGCAAAAATAGCACTGTCAAATAGGTTCGTGTGTTTGTGGGTGTCTGATAGTTGAGCCGGAGGCTCGAGCCAGGCTATGAAAGGCCTTATCATATCGAATGAAGTTGTATATGCTTTGAGGCGAATAATCAATGAGGCTTAAATGTCATCTTATATAACTTTGTGTAAAATGGGAATATTATATTTATTAGGTTGGGACAGCTTAAGGGCAGATTGAATGAAGCCAGAACTAGTAATATTTGATAATGATGGTGTATTGATTGATAGTGAAGTTGTTTGGCATCAGATTAACGCTCAGGAAATGGCTAAACTAGGAATTTCTCTAACATTAGAAAAATCCATCGAGCTATTTACATTTGTTGCAAAGCGGGACTTTGATGAAATTCTACAGCACGAATTTGGTAGGACCATTACAGAGCTAGAGAAACTTAAAATCAATCAAATTACTGAAAGATCCTATAAGACAAAGCTTAAGCCCATTAAAGATATATCGTGCGTACTAAGTTATTTAAAAGAGAAGGGTGTTAAAATATGTGTCGCATCAAACGGTGATAACAGTTATATTTTAGAGACACTCGCCATAACGAACCTAGATAAATATTTTAATTCAACTGAACTTTTTGGAGCTTCTAGTGAAGACAGGCGAAAACCTGCGCCAGATCTTTTCTTGGAAGCTGCGCATTACTTCGGTATTAACCATGAAAATTGTTTAGTGATTGAGGATCACCCATTGGGTATTCAGGCAGCTAAGGCAGCAGGAATGCCTGCGTATGGCTTTCTAGGTGCCTCACATATGCATCATTATCGACACAAAGAATCTCTAGCAAATGCAGGGGCAGCAACAGTTTTAGAAAGCGCAAATGAACTATTAAACACACTCAAATTAATCTATGACTAGAACTTTGTATGCGAATGAAAATATGCAATAGACACTCCTGAGTATAGGCGTACTCAGGAATGGGGTGTGCTTTTACCTACAGATCAGTCTTCATCCTTCTAACATATGGTTGGTATGTTTGTAACCTTCCGACAAGCATGTCTAGAACCGATCTAACGCTATAATATATCGCTCCCTTTAAAGGCGCCATGCTCAGTTTTATAGAACATGGCGTTTTTTCTTATTCTAATTGGGACTTTTAATGATGCCTCTAAGATATTGTTATCCAAGGGTGCCCCTTCTGTTTTAAGAAAATGTGTTAAAGGCTCCCAATGCTTGAGTGTATATCGAATCGCTTTACCCAGCGAGTTGTTTTCTTCTACAAGTTTGAGATCAAATAGGCGTCCATTCTTTGTTTTGCTATGTGCACTATCCAGATCTGTTTTGATGCCACCATTTTCATCATTAGATGCAGCGGTATTTTTTTGTGTTTTTGCTGTGCTTGTTTTTGATTTGATTTTTTTGTGTTGGCGTTTGTGCTGAGGTTCACCAAAGATAATCATCTTCAAGAGCTTAATGCTGATTTGTCTCTCTAGTAGCTGCTGTTGAAACCAACCATTAAAATCGATGAGTCCTGTGATCAACGCTTTATTTGTATTGTTAAGGTTTGAGTCGCTGATACTCAACTTTAAGTCTTGGATCTGATCATGGGTTAAATTGACTTTATCGTTTAAAGGCTTTAATAGGATCCAAACGCCAACCTTTACGTGATCCAAACGCCATAGCTAAACCCCCATTAGGTCAGATGAGTGAATATGCCCGTGCTTATCTGAACATTACACCCCCGTTAAATATTGTAACTAAAGAAATGGACAACTTTGTACGCTGGTTTAATGAAACTGCTCCTGGTAAAGAAGGAGCCTTAACACCTCTTATGCGCACTGGTTTAGCTCATTTATATAGTGCCTACGCACTCTTTCAAAACATATAATCCTAGTGTGTATCGCACATAATATCTATAAATCAAGGCATTCCATCTTTTTTACTTTGTGGTAATAGTAAGTTTACCTAATAATAAGCTCATAAATTAATAATTAACAGGTAAGATTGATGCGCATACTATATTCCGAGGACATAGACAGGGTCCTCAGGCTCCTAAGATCAAATAAGTCAGATAAAATTGTTCAAATCAACCAAATAATATTATATAAAGTCACACTTCTTAGCATTTTTAATAATAATATTGGCGACCAAGGTGCGAAGGATTTAAGTTTGGCGTTACAAGGCACAAACGTGACAAGTCTTGACCTTACAGGCAACAAAATTGGCGCCCAGGGAGCGAAGGATTTAGCACTACAAGGCACGAACGTGACAAGTCTTAACCTTTCTTGGAACAATATTGGCGACCAAGGTGCGAAGGATTTAAGTTTGGCCTTACAAGGCACAAACGTGACAAGTCTTAACCTTAAAGAAAACAATATTGGCGACCAGGGAGCGAAGGATTTAGGTCAAGCACTACAAGACACAAACGTGACAAGTCTTAACCTTCGAGGCAACAATATGGGCGCCCAAGCCTTTGGCTACATAATGGATCAGATTACTGAAAATCGTAATCGAGTAGCAAATGAAAGGCGGGCTACTCTTACGTTGCTCAGGCAGCATAGGAAAAATCGATTGTCAGGTATCGCACCAGTGGTAAACAGGCCTGCAACTCAGATCTTAAATATCGTTTTTAGCTTGTTTATGGATATCGTAAGTGAGTACCTCTTCAAGTATAGTTCTTATGTAAAAAGATTAGAAAGAGAAAAAAGAGAAAAAGAAGTTGAATATGCTGGGGGTATTCTTGCGCATCCAGACTTGCCGGCAGAGATTTTTGATGAAATCATGAGTCACATACCCAGTTTGCAGATACCAGCTAGGAAAACCACTTTTATTTCGAGATTAAGGCAAATCAATCAGAAAAAAGATGGATTAAAAAGGCCAAGAATTGAAGAAGAAGCATCACAAGACCAGCATCCAAGCAAAAAAGCCAGGCATGACTGACCATGAATTTTTCAACTTGAGGCTATTTGAAGTTATTGTCGTATTTTGTCGACCGCATTATTACCGTTCAAGCAAAGCGCAACCCTAGCCTAGCAACTGTCATAGGATGTGTGAAAGATGAGACTTGATTCAAAAATACTGTAAAGACGTTGAGATACAGGATAGCTCTTCGAGCTTCCGGTAAGACATTGTTGATGCTTTTAGAGGGCATAGCAACCTCAAAGAATGGCGTATCACTCTGGAGCGTAAAAGGATCATGCTGCTTAATCTTATTCTTGAACTGGGTATGGCTTAGACGAAGTGCGCGGCAAATCTCAGACATTGAATACTTATCTAAAAGCTTAATTGCTTGTGACCAAATACGATTAGGAATACGTCCGGTTTTTTCTCTAGCGCCACGCCAGAGCTCAATTTCTAAACGTACATTTTCAAGGGAAGTAGTGGCCATGTTAACTCCATGCTAATAATCATGGAGAAACAATAAAGAATTAGCTTAGGTGGGGTCTAGACATGCCTGCCGGAAGCTTACGTATGTTTCGTCTGATATATACCTGCAACCCAAGACATATGTTTTGGAATTAACCAAAATTTGTACTTTGGAGCCCCTTAAGCACAACTCCTTTTGGTAAAGGCGCCCTTCCCAGAATCTGCCCTTACATTTGTCTTCTTTATTGGAATCCCTAGCAACCTTTTCGTTCATACATCGCATAAACCAGCTTAAGTCTATTAGGAGAGCACGATATTCTTTTAAAGTTTCTATAACAAAAGGATCATTGTGAGCTTCTGGTGAGCCAACATTACTCTCCGGAGTCTCTAAGAGCTTACTTTTGGAAAAAGTTAGTCATGGTTGCCCCTAGATCAACCAGGCAAAAGCCTACTTTCTAACTATTATGACCGCTGGTCGGGCTAATTGCACCGCCTATCAAAAGCTTCGCCTTGAACTTGAGCTGCCACTCAAGCTACTTATAATAATTTTTTCGCTATATACAGGTAAGATATGTTAGGCACAATAAACAAGAGCTCTGAAGCAAAAAATTCGTTTTTCTCACCATCGTTTAAAAATATGGTTAAAGGCACATTCGCAGTTGCGACTTTAGGTGCAATGACCGGCGGACTAGGATATCTCCTTGGAGGTCTACAGGGACTCTACTGGGGATTAGGCATTAACACAGCTATTCAGCTAGGGATTGTCGCTTATTCAAGAGAAATAGTCTTTTGGATGCAAAGAGTTAAAATTATCAAACAGGGTGATTTAACTGAAGACTTTGATCTTCATCAAATGGTAGAAGAATTGATGCTATTACCAGAGCTAAATATGGCCAAAAAGCCGCTTATTGGCGTCTTAGAATCCATGGCCCTTAATGCCTTTGCGACAGGCCCACATCCTGGCCATGCTGGCATTGCTGTTACCCGCGGCCTATTGAAAAAAGCACATCAATACGCCCCTCAAACGCCTTATAGTGCACAAGAGCTTGTCAAAGCAATCCTTATTCACGAGCTAGGACATGTTGTGCATAGAGACATTACAATTGGCGCTCTTACTGGCGTGATGGCTTCAGGTATTAAATTATTAAATGACCGTTTCTATGATAACCATTTTGATAAACAAAAAGCTAGAAAACAAAAATCATCGGGATCCGATAATGAACAAAAAAGCTCAGGTTTATCCAATGTTGCTGTATTTCTACTCGGGTGGAGCATTCCTGTTATGACAAAGCTGCTAAGCTCTATTGTGTCAAGAGCCAAGGAAACTCATGCCGATGAAACTGCGTTTCATGCTGGGTACGGCAAACAGATGCAACACGCTTTGAGAATGCTTAAAGAAGGCGTGCATAATTCAGGCAAATACAGTCGCCAAGGAATCAAAGATCTTGTGTCACAACTAGAAGGTTATGATTGCGCTCTTTTTTGTCACCACCATCAATTGGACGATGATAAATTAACGGATGATAAAGCGAGAAACAAAAAGGATGTGGGTTGGTTTGAGTGGGCCTCAAAAGGTATCTTAAATGCTTTTGCAACGCATCCACCTATTGAAAGCAGAGTTGAACATTTGAAGGCTTTGGATAGCGCTCAATTAGCGTCGGCTCAGGCAAGTTCGCATAGAGCTAGACAATAATGGTCATATACACTACTTCCAGTGGCGTTTAAAAATAGCCACTGGAGATATTATCTTGTCCCCACAAAACTTGATTTATTTTAGATCTGGTTTAGGGGACGTCATCACTTCAGATTTCAGACCTACGATATCAAGCACTTCTTGACGATCCAAGGGTTCTTTGACCATCGACGTTTTAGCAGGTTTATCTAGCTTGCTTCTATTCTTTATTAAAATATCTTTCTCACATATCCGGTTTTTAAAATCCTATCTACTTCATTATCTTCTAAGAGCGCTCTTGAAACACTAGAGTTTTGTGCCCCTCCGATGGGCAGCATCAGCTCATCGGAGGGGGGTGCAGTGGAAAAATGTTATTTGTTTTGGTTTTTTTAGAAGGTCTAGCCTTTTCGCTAGGCTGTAGAAGTTTTCACTTTACCTTACCACATCAATATCAAGTAGAGTTTCAACCATTTTTTTGTATAGCTCAGCACTTTCAGGTCATTCCCTTCTTTACTATCGATCACACTCTGTTGCGCATGATGAAGATTTTCATCATCTCTAGCGTCTGCCCGCTCCTAGTACTTTTGTGCTAAGTCAATATTGCTTATGGTGACCTCATGTCATAGTCTCAGAGAAGATCAAACTTACTATAAAAGCTTTTATAGGAGCTAAACGCCACTTCTTACAGGTCCAATCGTCACAATCAGACAAGGCCCCTATTTACGTCTGTTGGGGAGGGTTCAGTTATTTAAGGCGACAATGGCGATCAAACGACAAGCAGTCATTGGGACAAGATGAGCAGTTAAGTATTCAATTTCCTAAAGTGCTAAACTATACACAATTTAAACTCTAGAAGAGAAAAGATATTATGCTAACATTTACACAGCGACTAGAAGCAATTAGCTTCAATCCAGATAATATCCCTGATAAATTTTTAGATTGTGTGACCCATGAACTGATTGATAACCCTGTTATTTTAAGCGATGGCCATATCTATGATCGAAGAACAGCGCAAGTTCTTATCTCAGCCAATCCAGATGATCGCAAGAGCCCTAAAACGAGGCAGCCTCTCACCCAAGTTATCACAGAAGCACATTTATTTCGCAGTGAACTTATCCAGTTTATTGAGACGCAAGAAGAACTTGCGCAACCTTTAATGCTACGATCACGTGTCGACCAGCTTGAAGCTTCTTTAGCAGAGCAAATTCAAGCGAATCTTATTGCTGTGTCTGGATTAAGTGTACTCAGAACCGAAGTTAGAGATTTGAAACGATCGTGCGCGCAACTAAAAAGTGAAGCCGCAGGCACAAACAGTGAAGTTAAAGCGCTACGTTTAGAGCTAGAAACTCAGAAAAATAGAGGTGAAAGTCCTAATTCTTCTGATAACGCTGCCCCCGAAGCTAAAGCATCACGTAGACCTGCAAAAAGAAAAAAAATAGTATATGGAAATAAATATCAATAGGTATTTATTCATCTATTTTGGATCCCTCTGGCTTGTCGTGGCAAAATGAGGCATTTTTAGAGTCCAGCATTTCACTAGCGTGAAAATTGGGATAGTTGCCAGCGCGTAAAATGTTGGTTGGGTTAGGATCGAAGATTCACAAGCGTTTACGCGGTTGCTGCGATAAATCTTGCAGCTGTTTAGCTTCCTGTTTTTTATTAAATGCTTCATATGTTATGGAAGCATCCGCATTTAAATGTTTTGTAGTCGGCTTGTCGTTTGGACTAACAGCTTGGTTGATATAATCATTAACTTGTTTAAGCTGATCTTTTCTGTCTTCGGGCAGTAACTCTTTGTATTTTAAATATATATCTCGGGCATTTATTTTTGCCTGGTCAATTTGCTTTTGTGTCACCCCATTAAAGTTTTTACACTCTGTGAAAATTTCTCTCATAATCGGTTCAATTTCTCTAATCACTGCTTTTTCAACTTCTTGATAAAACATATCTTGGGCGATAGATTGTTTCTTTTCAGCAGCTTTTGAAAGGTTTTTGAGCAAATTAGTATGGCCGCGCTTTTTAACAAAGTTTGATTTATCACCAATGACTGCTTGTACCGCGTCATGCTTCTTATCTGCAATCAACTCGGACATAATACCCCTGATTTGTTTATCATGCTTATTTGGAGCTAACAGAAGCTGTTTCAACAATTCTGTTTTTTGCTGCGTTGCTTCAGCGGCGGGTTTGGGTTCAGCCCGACTTTCGGTTTGCCCTACTTTTGATGGCGTAGGATTTAGATAAGGTTTGATCGCAGTATGAGATTCGATATGGTTTTGGAAGTCGTCAATTTGACGGAAATCAAGCTTATCGCATTCTGCTACGACTTCTTTTGCAAGCTCAAATTGTTGTTTTGAAGAGAGCTTCAATAACTCGGGATGTTTTTCAGCGACTTTTGCCATAGCCTCTTGAAGCATAAGCAACTGACTGTTATCAAATTCCAGTATATCTGAATCTTTATGCTTCTCATTAAAGGCAACTGCGCCTTGGTGTAAGCCTTGATTCAAATTCTTACATTTTTCTCTTAATTTTTCATGTTGCCGTTTGATGTCCGGGAATTTTTTACTTCTTTCTTGAGCCTTAAAATACGCTTGAAATTTTTCTTTTTCTTCCTCGAGTGCATTAGAACCTAGTTCTGGTTCATTGAACATATCGTTAAGATTGCCAATAGCAGAAACAAATGCATAGCCATATGCTCCTTTGGGCTCCTCGTAATTATTCCACAATTTAGTTATTGCATCTTTTGAGCTGCTCCATGCATGTGGATCTTTTTTAGCATAATCTTCAAACATCATTCGCATGAATGGAACAAAATCATCAGCAGCTTTTACTTTTCCATCCTTAGGCGGATCATAGATATTTGATTGATTGCCCATTGAGTCTACAAAACTCTTGATAAGGAAGTTAAATTTTAGCTTATCGTCTGAATTGTCTAAGTCCAAAGTCATAAGCGCCTGAATCAAAGGTGTGACAGGATGTGGTTGTCTTGAATATGGATTTCTAAATCTAGGGAATCGAATTACTGGTAGAGGCATAGTTCACAACATTCATAGCAGACTATTAATCTATCTTAGCATAAATGAGGTTGAGCAGTAACTGCAAGCGATTAATCTAACACAATCAAAGGGAGCCTTTTTTGTTAATTTTGTTATATAGAGCTAAATCAGAGGGTTACACCTTTCAAGACTGTTGATCATTGATCGGACAATTCTGGCAAAGGTATATATCCGATTTTGAGCAAAGCTGTAAATAGGTGTATTTGACCGATTAAGACTTATTAAACACAGGAAAATGAGCCGGTTTCTCATGTTAACTTGAGATGTCTGAGTGGCATTCTAGAGGCTATAATGCTCAGGGGGTTTAAGGGTTACGTACTCAACAACGTAGAGGCAGACTACCAAACAATCGATCAGTGATGTGGTCCAAGATATAGAAAATCTAGTTAAGCAACTCTCTAGAGCTGGAAGTAACTGTCTGGTAGAATCACAACTTAATCATCTAACTTGTGATTTTCTACTTCTTATGAATATGGCCTCCAATCAAAAAATCGTATTGATATCAGCAATAGGCGTTGTCCTAAGTGCTACCGTTGGCCTAGTGTGGGTGCAGCCTGCCCTTCCGACTTTGCTGTATGGCGCTTGTGCTGGCGCTCTATCGTTAGGTATCTTTATGGTTAGATATTTGGATAATAAACAAGGCGGCCTTGACGAGACTCCTAGTGAGCCACCTATCACTCAAGTACCGAGTCACGTAGCGCCAAGTCGTAAAAGTGAACCTAAAGTGGGCGCCCCATATCTCCCCTCTCGTAGTAATAAAGCTCAGAAGGCACTCAACCCATCATGCGCTCGTCTCTTGCCACCCTTAACAAAAGAGCAATTAGAAAGAGCGAACAAGTTAAAGAAAACGCCGATTCATGAGCAAGTATGTACACAAAGTCATGGTGTCCATCTATTAGGGAAGGACCTTCAAACCTTAAACGACGGCAGCTGGCTTAATGATGAAATTATCAACAGCTATGCTAACCTCCTTAATGAGCGCTCAGCATCATCACCAGAGTTGCCAAGTTGTCATGTTTTTAATAGCTTCTTTTATAGTCATTTATCAAAAGGAGGATATAAAAAAGTTGAGAAATGGACCGTATCTAAGGACGAAGCTCAATTAGCACTGCCTCGACAACAGAACCTATCGTTATTCAATCATGAGCTCATCATCATGCCCATTCATTACTCAGCCAATCATTGGACAGTTGCTGCCATTAATTTCAAAGAGAAACGTTTTGAATATTACGACAGCCTTGGTGGTAAAGGGGTTAAAGTCTTAAAGCATTTGCGGGATTATTTAATAGAAGAAGCTAAAGCAAAGAATGAAACCATTGATATCAATCAATGGTCAAATTATACTCCTGGCGCTAATATTCCTCAGCAACATAATGGTAATGATTGTGGTGTGTTTACCCTTTTGTTCGCTAATGCTTTAAGCCAAGGCTCCTCTTTCAACTTTTCTCAAAAAGATATCCCTCACGCCAGGAGCCTGATAGCCACCCAGCTTGATGAAGGAAGATTGGATGTTTCAAGCTCAAGCCCATTAAAAATGAGACATCAAAAGTAAAAAATAATGTCCCATTGATGGTGGGTGAAAGACTGCCTGGCGCCTGGCTCAATAGCGCGCCATTGATTCAATGACCTACTTCAATTAATGATTAATCAAAGCATAAATTTCTAAGACAATTGAAACCAGAATTAAAATGATAATGTACCATTCAAGCCTGCTTGAATGACGGTGCTGAAGAACTTCTAGAGAAGTTTGTGCTGTTCTTGCAATGAGCTCGTTCTTCTTATCAACCATGGCATGACGCTCATGCATCTCAAACTCATCCATCAACTGGTGATATAGAGGCTCTAGCTCTGGGTTATCCCAAAGAACAATTGGCTTTTCTACCATCTCTATCCGGCCAATCATCTCGTGCTCTGAGATCAGACCACTACCAATATACTTTAAGAGCTGAGTGGCTGAGTGCTTTAACTTACCTTTCGTATTTAAAGCTACTGCAATGGGCTCAACCTTCGAGAACGCTTCACCAATGTTTTGTTCAAATTGATCCATTTTAAGGCTTTTGCTAATGACATCAGAGATGACCTTAAGGTGATCTGTCGACCATTCTTTAAGGGTAATGTTCTCATGGTGAACCTTGTTGTTAGCATTCTTATTCACTTCGATACGCATGGTTTCATGCTCTTTCTTCCCAAATGGCTTATCTGCATAGGGCTTAAGGTGTTCATATAAAGCAAGCATGTCTTCGTCGAGGCAATCAAAAAAGACCAAAACACCATAATCAAAGGCGATACAAATGCCACGAGGCATAGTAATAACACAATAGTTTTGTGCATGAACAACATGAGTGAGTGATTTTATGTTGATATTTTTTGCATAAAGAACACTTTTAGTTTGAAAAGTCTTTTTAGCTTTAAGTTCTTCGCAGTGTTCTGGTGTTACGCTTGGGAGGGCTTTAAACATGGTATCTATCGTAATATGTTAAGAATATATACATATAATAATGCTTGCGAGTCAATTATGAAAGACAAGCCTTATAAAAATGCTGTTTCTTTTA
Organism: uncultured Francisellaceae bacterium; assembly: GCA_964351745.1. Classification (GTDB taxonomy): domain Bacteria; phylum Pseudomonadota; class Gammaproteobacteria; order Berkiellales; family Berkiellaceae; genus CAYNJF01. Next base: position 17,079 of record CAYGPI010000028.1, on the reverse strand, counting down.
AGAAATGGTCAGAAAAAAGCTGGAAAACTAACATGCTTCTTGGGTTGACTCATTAATGTCTATCAAAGGCCGTACCAAGTTTTCGCTCAATGATTTTCTAAGCATCCGTTGACCGAGATTAAACCTAAATCAAAAGCAAGCTTAATAAGCTCTGCTCGGGTTTTACATTGAAACTTATTCTTAAGCCTATACATATAGGTTTCGGCCGTTTTTTGTGAGACGTTGAGGCTCTCTGCTATTTTTTTTGCAGTTTCTCCTTTTAAGATCCCTTGAAAAACTACTTGCTCTTTAAAGCCTAAAGAGACACCTAAATGGCTATTAAATTCAAAGGTTTTAAACTGCGTAGAGGACATAAGCTTATTTCTATCAACAGTTTGACTGGCATTTATATCGGTTGGAATATCTTGCTTAGCAGCAGCAAAGATTAAATTTTTTTCTGCTTTATGAATCATTTTTTTTGCTTTATCTTTAAAGTAAAAGTTGAATTTTTCAATCATACTCTTTTGATTTAAGATAAAATGAGCAAGGCTTTGATTGGCAGCGGGAGCATAGCCAAAGATTTCAGTATATTCTGCATGGTGCTGTATCCAAAAGAGTCCATTCCCATACTGAAACTGCTCTTCTCTAATCTTAATCTGATCAACAGGTTGAGAATCGTTCCATAAGTGTAGCCCTTGAGGTAAATAGGTCGCAGCCCATGCATGCTTATTCACTAACCATGTTTGAAAATAATTATCATTGGTTGTCAACCGAAAAGCACCGCCGTTAGGATAATTGCGGCCATAATAGAAGAATTCGACTGGGCTGTTATTCAACAAAGGCTCAGCAATAACACAAACTTCTCTCTCTATTTTTTTGCGGCTTAGGCTTATTTGATTTTGGAGAGACATGAACAGATCCCAATGAATGTAGTGTATAGATATTATCTCATGAGACTTAAATGATTGACATGAAGCCTATCGAACTAATCCCACCACTGGTCGGAAATATAGTTGTTAAAGTCATTAAACACTAAGTTTACCATCAAATTTCACGTCAAGCTTTCTTAAAAGAAGCTGAATTAGCTATTTAAGTCTTGTGAGTAAAATGCTGGTTGTAAAAGTCTCAGGCTGATTAAAAGAACCCGTCTGAGCTATAAGTTTGCCAGGAATCACGAATGCCCTCCTCTATGACTCGTTAGCTCCAAGCAAATAATAGGAAGGCACTCTGGGGCATATGGCTTGCTTTTCGTTTTGGCAAGCTAAACACCAAGTCCTACAAGTAGCCTCTTCAGCATTTTTTGGGTAACTTTGCTTTCCACTATTTGGAACATGATGCAGATACTTACTAAACCATTTATGGCAAACAAAGTCTGCGTAAAAGATACCAGCTTAAACTTAATCAAGAAATTGACATGCCTGTCAAGAATCATTGATTGGTGTTTGAGCACATGTAGCATTTAGACAATCTACCTGAATGATGTTTAAAAAAATAAAGTTGACGCACTGAGCCCTTCATTCTAATCTGGATTTATTTTCTCCAAGTGGTGATCATTATGGAAGATGAATTCCTAACTAAAGAAGTTGCTCAACAAATAGTCAATTTACAATTTGATAGCGAGAACTGTAAAGTTGTTCAAATCAGTCGTCTTGCTGGTGGTGTGCTCAACAGCATCTACAAAGTTAATCTGCAGTATGGCAATGACACCTTGTCTGTAGTTTTCAAAATCTACTCTGAGAGCAATTTAGATCCCAATGCAACTGCTTCTCATGAAGAGATATCTGCACTACACCAACATGTTTTCAAAGCAGGCGCCTATGTACCTGAGAATCATGATTATATTAACAATTTTCAGGGTAACAGTATCAAGATAATGGAGTATATTGAGGGTGCTTTATTAAATTCAATCAATGACCAGCAAGCATTCGCCTTAGGTCAATCTATCGCTCAATTTCATCTTGCATCTTCAGGCTTTCCTCCATTTAAGGTGCAACCAAATGATATATATTCTTTAGGTAGTGAGGTTTGGCAAAGCCTATCAAGATTGTATCAAAATCAAGCAGTACGAAATGAATCAGGCTACTTAGCTACACTCATGAAGTATGCTGTGGGAACATTATCCTACCCTGATGCATCTCAATTACCTATAGGTCTCGTACATGGTGATATTCACCCGGGTAACGTCATTCAATGTGAAGATAAGACCTATTTACTCGACTTTGATCTTTGCAATCAAGGCCCTTTAATCAAAGATTTGGCTAATGCGATATGTATGTTTTGCTTTATTACTGATTCAGAAAAAAAGATATTTACAACTGAAAATATGATGGCTATGCTTCGTGGGTACCACAGCATAAGGCCTCTTAATCAAGCTGAAATCGATTATTTACCAGCAGCTTTAAGGGACAGAGCTGAAATGGAGAAAGTCGCCAACACCAAGCTTAGCTGTCTTGGTATGCCAGCAGGAAGTCCATTTGACAGCGATTGTGCTAAAGCTCTTGAAGAAGTACTATCAAGTAAGAATTGGACTCTTATCAATAGGGCTATAACCAAGATGATAAATGATCCTAGAAAGGCTTCATCTGTCTCTATAGCTTCTACTGCTACCTATACATTGCCTGATAGCAATACCTCGAGTACTACCAATGCTCCACCACCAATTCTCAATATATATCCACAAAGCATTGATCCATTAAAACCAATTATTAAACCTGAACCACATCATGCCAATAAGCATAAGACTCCTTCGACTATGAATCAATAGTACAAGCTGCATAGGATGATATACCTTTTACTTTGTTTTACTTAAATCAAAATGAAGATAAACATGTTGGTATATAAGGCAATATTAGAAAAAGTGAACAAAGAAGAAAGAGACTGTTCCTCCGGCAAGCTTGCCGGAGGGATGCTATTGCTTATCGGATCTTCAAAATAGACAACAGTATAGACAAGGTAGCGTTATCAATATATTTTTTGGTTAAATCTTTTTAATCAATATTATGGCCTTAGGTGGGTTCTAGACATGCCGAACGGAAGCCTATAATCTACCGTCAGGTCACATTACAGTCGGTGGTTAGAGCAAATAAAAAGGGCCAATTTCCTATCGGCCCAATGACTTTCAAAATCCTACAAGTTTATATCGGCATAATGCCTTATGGCAACACTTATATACTCAATCATTTTTGGATGATATACATCAAAAAACTTCTTAAAGTCTGGATGGTTTGCGTAAAGATCTGTTAATCCAATATACACTTCCTTGTTTAAATCATAAAAACGCGATTGTAATTTATAGTGTCGTTCAATGATCTGTTGAACTTCCTTGCTCTCAGGATTTAACTCAGAATTTATTGCTTTTGCCAGCGCTTTGTGGATGGAATCACCTTCCTCTTTAACGCTATCCCACTCAACTTTATCCCACTTTGCAGTGCGTTTTTTGCTTTCATGAAGCAATTTTTCAGCTTCCATCCCTTGATATTTGACGATATATTGCTCATATTCCTTTTGTCTATCACTATCAAAACCATAATATAAATCTTCATTTGACATAGTTTGTTCGCCTCGTAAATGTAAAATAGTCTTATCAATCGTAGAAATTAGCTTTTTCTTACGTTTGATTTCCTGATCCAAAACCTGCTTATGTGCTTTCAATGCTTTAACTTTGTCAAAGTCATCGCGAGTAAGCATTTTTTGTATGTCATTTAAGGCAAAGCCTAGCTCTTTGAAGAAGCAAATTTGCTGTAGCAACAGTATTTGCTCTTCTTCATAATAACGGTAACCATTAGCACCAATATAAGCTGGTTTTAACAAACCTATTTTGTCGTACCAATGAAGTGTACGTACACTTGTTTTTGATACTTCCGCCAATGTTTTTGCCGTATATGCCATTGAATTTCCTAAACAACATGGCAATAATATAAAGTATAACGTAACGTCATGGTCAAGAGAATTAATATGGATATTAAATTTATCAGATGAGCGGTTCTCTCAGATAAGAACAAGCTGGTGCTTATTATCTGGTCGATCTGAATTATTTTTGTCATTACAGTTGGTGATTAGAACAAACAACAGGGACCATTTCTGGTATGTACCCCGTTTTGTTACATAACAGGAAGGACCCATACAAAAGGCAACTTTTACCGTTTTTGGAATTTTTTCTGCTTAGCCGTGTTAGATTCTTGCCCAATTGTAGAGCGTGCCATTTCTTCATCAGTAACATGTACTCCCATATTCTGCTTTGGCTAATCAACTGTGGAGTTTTACTACTAAGTTTAATTTTCTGGCGGTCCATAGCAGTTGTCAAAGTTGTTCTTGAGTTTAATGCCCTTTCATCACTTATATTTTTCTTTTCTGGTTTGAGCTTGGGATGTGGCCCACCAAACTTTTTCTCCTGAGTAACTTTAAGATGCAGGAAGATATTCTTGTTGCTCTTGATCGCTAAGAGGAGCTCTGCATGTTGAATCATTGTGAGGTTCCGATAAACAACAATAGCTTCTCGGATCCTCACAAAATATTAAACTGAAAAAAGATTAAGCACGCATAACATTCTTGTAAAGGATATAGTTATCAACTTTATGAATGCCAGGCACTTGTCTGACTGTTTCCGAAAGCTCATTAAGATCAACGTGTCGATTCATAAAACCACTTAGTATCACATGACCATTTCTGGCTTGAGCATCAATGTCTTTATACGGAAATTTTTTCTCTTTCAACTCGCGCAAAACTGACTTTCTCAAGATACTCTCATCTTTACTTTCGTCTTTACTCTTCAATATTTTAACATTATTAATAATGTGGTTTTGACCTTTATGTTGGACCAAAATGTTAGAGACTAGTTTAAGTTGCTCTTCATTATCTACAAAACCTGCGGCTTGAACCACACCATAGCCAACATGGGTGGATATATGTTTTGAAGGCACGTTTTCTTTAAGTACCATGTTTAAGCTTATTGCTTTTGTCAGCATTTGGTCCTGCACGTAATGAGGTGAATGCGTTGAACAGTTAGCTAGAAAAAGCATAGATGATGCAAGCCCTAAAGTTTTTAGTGTATTTAGATGATTGTTTTTCATTTGATATCCTTACTGCTTAAGATAGTATTTTTTAATGATACTAGAGATCAATATGAATCGAATGCGAGCATGCATTCGCCTAATCAAAAGCTCCCAAAATAGTTAGCTTATATGTCCCATCTTTTTTAATAACTTTACACACTCCGAATGTTGTTTAATGTAAATCCACCGGCATTAAAACATACAGGCCTATTAATTTCAATGAATGGCAAAGAGTCTACTAACTATATATTGCTCTTGAATAAGAGCCATTTTACAAGACAAGGATTAAAGATTTTCTATCATAAGAAGAGTAAAAAATTTTGGCTCTAAATTGAAGGTAGTGCACACCTTTAACATTGACTCCTTTTTTACACAGCCTGCTGCGCGAATACACAGCAACATGGTGCCTAATAATCTTTTGAGTGGAGCCGATACAATCGGTAACATTTCCTTCTGGGAGTCCTTATATGAAACATCCTATCTGTGCGCTTTTAATGATGATAGGCATCAGTTTTACGGCTCAAGCTATTGAGCCTATAAAAGTTGAGCTAAATGAGCCCCTTAAGGAATATCAGATGTCTTTGACTTCTGAGATGGAAGAGAATAGAAGACTTATGATTGAAGCGCAGGCTGCTGGTGATGATCAGCTTGTAGATTTTTTATCTGACCTTCATGAACTTCTAGATAGCGATGAGAAGTGCTTGGCCTTAGATGATGACACTAAAACTTTATCTTGCATGTACGAGAATGAGCTAAAAATGGCAGAGAAAGGCAATCCTCTTGCTCAGCACGCTTTGGCGAATACACTATTACGAGAAGGAGATACAGCGGGGGCTTTAAAGTGGTATGAACTAGCTATGAAAAACACCAAAACCATTAAAGAATATCTTCCTGCCATTGAGAACGACCTAAAGAAAGCTAAAGGCGAGTTTTAATGGAATCTTCACTATTTTCCGCAGGCCAATCAGAATGAGGTGCATTATTTCACTAAAATAGATTGGCTTATTTTTTGCTCTTAAATTTACCATCCTTGATAGCGACACTCTCATCGGCGCACTTCTCTTGCGTCTGTGCTTTGCAGTTCACTAACGCTTTTCTCTCCATGTCTCTTAAAGGCGTGAAAACTTTTCCTGATTTTTCAAAACTTTCTTTAATCCAAGTCGACATAACAATACCTTGATGGCATTCCTTTTCAATCATGTCATAAACAACCATAAGCTCCATCATTGATGTTTGGGACTCATAACCTTGCCAATTGTGATAAAAATCTTGAAGGTACCACTCATACTCAAGGTGAGTTAGTTTTCCAGGTGGTTTCTCTGGAACATATTGATAATAATCATGTGGGCCTCTAATCATGAAATTCACATCCCTATGAATCATAAAAGTTAGAACATTGTAGTAATCATTTAAGATTTAAGTCAACGGTGATGGTGTTAAAGATCAGATTACATTCAAAAGTTGCAAGTCGATTTTTTGTTATTTCTAGAGGTGTAGTCTGCTTCTCCCAACGAAGGTTTGGGGTGCGAATGTTGGTGAAATAAAGGTGTTAGCTCTCGCCTTATGGTAAAATCAATAGGTTGCACCTGTGGTAATTGACCTATAGGCTCAAGCGCCTGCACAGCTGCTGAAGCAGCCTTCTTGCGCATCCTTAAAGCGAGTTGATCCTCTTTTTCTAGCAGGGCCATTAATCTAGGGTCGTCTATTGTTTTATTGACCCAAAAAAGGTAAGTATCTGCTAGCTTCATTAATATCACTGGGTTGTCCAGTTTAGAATCAAACCCAGTCTTTTCTAATACTTTAAGCATTAGGTCAAAGTGACTCAAGCTTAGCAAAGCCAGCTCATCCGATTTAAAATGTTTTAATAGCGTCTGGTTGTTGGCCACTTTTTTTGCAATATCGGGCCATGAACTGGCTACGTGACATATAAGCGCACGATTAGCTTTGGTGTTAGGTTTGGTAACCATAAAAATCTCATGGGCGACAGCTCTATCCGCTTGAGCTAATTGAAGCAAGAGATCATGCGTTAAGCTCTGAGGATTTTTTTGACATTGATTGTAAGACAACATAGCAAGCATAGGGTTATGTTTAACGAGGCTAACCAAAACTTTTTCAGATAGCTGGTCGATAGAAATGTATTTTAAGAGATTTTGTGAAAAAACTTTATTTTTTAAAGCAAGTTTAGCCAAATCTTGATCACAAAGCTTCTGGCGTAGTGCCTCGCTCTCTAAAATCTTAAGGGAAATCTCATCATGGACTCCTAAAAGCGACAACATACGAGATGTCAGATTCAAACCCCGCTTTTCATGAAAGATCTCAACGGCCAGAGTCGGATGAAACTGGGCTATTTGGCAACGTTGGAGCAACGTAAAAGATTCATTCTGCAGGTAGGTCATAGCAAGCTTGAGATTTTTCCTGCAAAGTATCCAAATATGCTCTTTTTGTAACACCGAGTGCATAGAATCACTGAGATGATCGCTCATGTCTAAGCTGTGGCTTCCTAGAATTGCCAGAGCACGGCTATCTAATCGTGCAAGGAGATCTTTGCTTTCAACGATACAATGGGCGATGGCTGGTGAAACTTTAGCAAGACTGATAATATCTGCCTGCAAAAGTTTAGAGCGCAATCTTTCACTATCAAAAATAATATTAAAAAGCACAGGATGCTTACAACATAAAATGGCAAGATCGCTGCCTCGAAAGTATTCACGAGTTTGTGTATTTAAGAGAAGCTGTTGCGCTAAGGGACGATGACAGGCCAGAACATTGAGCATATCTCTATGACTGATTTGTTTTAGCCAATGCTCGCTCTCTAAGATTTTTTTCGCCCATTTAAAGTCTTTGGTCGCTAATGAAAGCATTTGACTTGCCACTTGATTGGCTCGAGGTAACAAGGCTGCCGGCATGTTGTTTCCTAATTTTGTCATGATGCAAATGCGCTTTATATACTATTCATAGCAGGTAGTGAGCTTACCTACCATAGACATAAGCTTGTAAAGCTAGGCGAGATCTGCGACCACCTGGTGGTGATTTTTTATCCAGCGTATTATGCGCTAAAATAGTGATAGTACAGCTTACTTTTTTAAAGAGATTTGCGATTGTGATTTATCCCATATTTAAAGATTCAGCCTCTATGGACTTTACCAAGCTGATAGAGATACTTGGTGGCTCACCAGGGTACAATCAATCAGAAGAGCCTAATATGATGCAGGCAACCAATGATGCAGAGGCTATTAAGACTTTTTTGTTCGACTACAAAGATTCAAAGCTTACCTATCGATCATACCTCAAAGAACTTGAGCGGTTAGCGTTATGGTGTATTCATGTACCTAAAATTACCATTTCAGATTTAAAGCGTGAACATCTTATAGACTACCGAGCTTTTATTTTAGATCCGACCCCTTTTTCTAAATGGTGTGGCCCAAAGCGTTCAAAAACTATAAAGTCTGGTGATTACAACATGGAGTGGCGCCCTTTTGTGAAGGGATTATCTGCGCCTACGGCACGAAAGGTTATCAGCATTCTTGATAGTTTTTTTAACTACCTTGTGCAAAATAATTATCTTGCGGGGAACCCCTTAGCCGTTGACAAAAGGCGCAAAGGAAAGAAATCTAATAGTACTGAGCGTTGGTTAGAGAGAGACGATATTACGATGACGCTCGAAGCTTTGACTGAATACCAATCTCTCACGCCAGAATCTGCTTTTGATGTGGCTAGAGCTAAATATATCATTCTGACCCTGTTCTATACAGGTTTGAGGTTGGCAGAGCTCGCCAACCATCAAATGGGCTGCTTTTCCTTGATCGAAAACGAGTGGTATTTAAAGGTCATTGGCAAAGGGGAGAAACCAAGAAAAATCGTTGTTGTCGATGAGTATCTAGATGTTTTGGTACATTTCAGAAAGCTGATGGATTTGCCCTCTTCTTTGCCCAAATATGAGGAGCAAACGCCTCTTGTGCCGGCTTTAGACAAACAAAGTTCAATCACAGATAACCGAATTGGTCAGATATTGCGATGGGCCTTTAATCTTGGTGCCAACAAATTTGAAACTTTAGCCATAGGCACTGAAGAAGATCAGATGAAGTATCAGCATAAGGCTTCAAAGCTACGTAAAGCTTCGGCTCACTGGTTAAGGCACAGTTACGGAACTTACCTGGTTAAGTCAGGATGTGCCATTGAAAAAGTAAAGGAGCTTATGGGCCACTCAGATATTAGTACGACCATGATATACGTTCATATAGCAAAGAATGATTTACACACATCTGCTAGAAATTTATCCTTAAATGAGCAGCTTTAAAGGTAAAAATAATAGCAATTTTAACTTCATCAATGTTTTCAGATAATACCCCTATAATAAATAGGGAGTTTTCTTGCTTAATTTTGTGGTTCTTGTATATTTAAGTTCTTCACCCAATATTACGCACTTACAAGATGAAATCATTACAAGAACTAGCTCTAGAGGCCCTACTCAAACAAGCTCCTGCTGAAGAGCTAATTCTTCAAAATATAATCAAGTCAACTTTCACAGGGGTGACGCTTCAATATTCTCTTGATAAGTTATTAAAGGCTGTGACAACGATTAGAAGCTTAGACGAAGAAAAAAAGTCCTTTTCTAAGGTAAGCCTTATTCAGTACGGAATATTCACAACGATTATTGAAGAGGCTGAAAAGGTTATTTCCAGTATCCCGGAAGTCGACAAGGAGCTAGATGCCAGAGAAAGGCTTAAGTCTGTCTTTAAACAAGACTCTTTGCCTTTGCCAGACATTAGCACCATGAGTACAACTCAAGGTGGATATGTCGCTGCTTCTGGCAGTAGTAATCTGAAAAATGGCTGCTACAATCTTATGCTAAGGGAGCAATCTGCTGGTCGTTTTGCTTTGATTTTAGATTGCGAACTGCATCATCCGGGGCAAGTAAAAGTTAATCGAACCCTGCTCAACTTGCACCAATCTAAGAAAATAGATGAAGCTCTAACAAGTGATAAAGTTTACTTGTGGAAAAAGAACGCCAATGGATTTTACACTAGAGTTCATGTTGTTGAACTGGGAAAACGCTCTCAATCTCTAACATACCTTGATGAGAGCACTCAGCTTAAAGTTATTATTGATAGAGGGAACCCTGGTTTAATGTCAGATCAGGCAAGATTAAGTATCAGTGTGACAGAATTCAGACTTAGCGAACTTGAGCAAGCCCAATCAGTATTAAAAGATGTTTTATTTTCTCTGGGCGTGGGAAGTATAGCCTTTCCACAAAGGCCCATTGATCGAGAAAGGATCCAATGTTTCTCTGCCAATCGTTTGAAATATTTGCAAGACGTCCTTTCCTATGATCAAGAAAGAGATTTGCGATTATACGAATGGCCCATAGCTCCTTTGAAAGAGCATCTTCGTGTTTCAACCGAAGATTTCGCAAAAATCACTGAAACAGAGATCTTACCTGGCTTTGTAGCTTGTGCTCAGCATGATTTAGCATCAACCTTAAAACAACAAGATGCTGCTTTTTTGTATCACGATATCTATGATTTAAGTTTAATGACATTTGATGAGATACTTGAGCGTTTAATAACAATATTTAAAGATGGATTGTGCTCGACGAGTCATCGATACCGTCATGGTAATTTTGTTGCAGGCGTTAGTCCTAGAGAAGATCTTGAAAGCGGCGGAGGCTCCAGTGTTTTCACTCGTGTACAAAAATCTGATCAGAGTTTCACCCCTGGATCGTGTATTTCTATTATTATTGATACGCAAGTGTTATCTCTGGTCAATAGTTACATGTATGACAGGGACAGCTATGGGACAAAGAAAGGCAACACATATAAACTTCGTACCTCGCCACAAGCTTTAATTCAATCTGAGAGTCTTCAATCTAGGTTAAATGAGTTTATGAGTAAACATCATATTCCAACTTCAAGCATTGTTTGTCTTGCTATCAACAAAGATCTATACGAGAAAAACAAGAAAAAATTTGATGATGCCATTCACCAATCAGGCATTTTGCAATTGACGAACAAAAAAATTGAAGATTTTGTTATCACAAGTGACGTGCACCATAGGATACAACCTCTTGTTGAAGCGCATCACAAAGTAGAGCAAGGCGCCATCTACATAAAACACATTGAACTTAATCATTCAAGAAAAGCAAGTCATGGCAAAGCAGTGATGGGGCCAAAAAATTAAGAAGCCAAATAGATGCTCTGTGCCGGTCTTAGCACAATTTATTTTAAAGCTAAGTGGCTATTTGATTACTTAGAATCTTGATACCTTTTGCGCGAAATGGCTCAAGGCTAAATTTAATAAGGCCTATGAATCATCTCAAAGTTACGTATAATCACGGCGAAAACGCACTTGAATCATAGCTCTTTCAAGTTTGTTTCTGTTTGCCTCATAGCATAAGATACCTACAAAGTTTGATATGGGAACATCTGATGGATTTAAGTTTTACCTTTATGGTTTTAGGGTTTTGTTTGGCTGCTTACTCAGTTATAGCCAATGATAGTGTTCAAACCTTAGGAACATTCATAGCCTCTAATGCCCAAGTGAAATGGTATTGGCTATGGCTCGCTGCCTCTGCCGTCCTGTTAGCTTCAGTGCTTTATGGTTGGGTTTTTTTAGGGGGCGATGTCTCTCATGGTCGTCTTGCTTCCATACCCTTCCAGCCAGTTCAGTGGTACCACTTATTAGGCCCGGCTGTGTTATTCGGCTTAACTAGATTTGGGATCCCTGTTTCAACAACCTTCATGGTGCTGAGCTTGTTTGCCAGCTCTGTTGTTCTTGAAACGATGCTTGTCAAAAGCTTTATTGGCTATGGTGTGGCGGCTGTTTCAGCTTATTGTATCTGGTGGGTTTTAAGTAAGATTATGGATGAGCATCGAAAAGTTGATGCTCTTTATAAGAAGAAATGGCGTATCGCTCAATGGGTAACAACTGGTTTCTTGTGGTTTACATGGCTAAGCCATGACATGGCTAACATTGCTGTGTTTCTGCCAAGAGAGCTATCTGTTGGTTGGCTTGTTTTTATGCTTACGGTATGTATCGGGTTACTCGGCTACATCTTTTACTCGCGTGGCGGCAAGATCCAACATATTGTTCTCGAAAAAACATCTACCCGCTATGTGCGCTCGGCGACGATTATTGATTTAGTCTTCGCTTTTCTTTTAATCTTTTTCAAAGAGTGGAGCAACATTCCTATGAGCACCACATGGGTCTTTGTAGGCTTATTATGTGGAAGAGAAATTGCCATTTATCACCAACACGAAGAAAAACATATTAAAACTATTTTCCCTATGGTCATCAAAGATTTTATAAAAATGATGCTAGGGTTAGCCATGTCTGTGGGTGTTGGTTTGTTGGTGCACGAATTCATTATAGCTTAAGCATAAAGAGCTTCTTGTTTGAAGCTCTTTAGACTAAAAAAAGCTATCAGGCATTAAGAAATTTCCCAAGAGCCGTCGGGGCGCTGGCAAGCTGTGCCATAGGCATCTTTTATTTTACCACCGATGGTGACCTGTGATTGAAACTCACGGCAATATTCTCCCGATGAGGCTTGGCCTTCTCGCAAACTCTTGACGTGCCCATAATGACCAGATTGAGGGTTGCGCCATTCAATGACTTTTCCAATCGGCGCATGCGTTGCTTCATTAAAAGCATGCTCGGCATTCTTTTGGTCTAGCTCATCCATGTATTCACCAATCTCACTACCTACCACAGTACCAATAAAAGCTCCAAGCATGGTTGCAGCTACACGCCCACTGCCTTTGCCTAGGTGATTTGCAGCCAAAGCGCCTGTAACACCGCCCAAAAGAGCACCTGTTGTACCATTGTTGCCTTTTGTCTGAGAGCAACCCGTACTCATTAACAATAAACTACCAATTAAAAGCGCGGTAAACATGTGTTTTAGATTCATGACAACCCCATAAGATCAATGGAAAACTACAATAGCAACTTAATCTAAGCTAAAAGCACCCCAGTGTCAAAATCAATAAGCTAGCATATTGACTTTTATCTAAGACTTCCTTATCATGTGCATCAAATGTTATCTTGGGCAAAAGCTCAACAAGAGAGGTTCAGGCTAATGGCTTATTCTATTACTTTTAAAATCAAATCTTCAGATCTTGCTCAAGGAGATGCTCTTTTTGATAAAGCTGTCTTAGGTCTGCAAAATAACCTTAGCGGCAATTTAGACACCTCAAGTCGTAGAAAAAATATTTTTAAGCAATCTGATGGAAGCACCATAGATTTAACCAAAGAGAAGATGGAGCTTCGGGTTAGACTTAATGCCGCTGATCAAGTAGGGGTACAACGCCAACTTGAAGCTTTTTTAGAGCAATTTAATAGTCATGACAAATTACAGCTGCTAACTGATGCTGCAAAACAGCAGCGCTCAAAATCTTCCAAAGCATTGTTAATGAAAATGAAAGGTGATTTTACCCGCTCTCTTGAACAAAGCGTCGATCAGCAGACTAGCCCGCTTTTAACAGGACCGGATAGATCTCTTACAAACATGCACCAACAAAAGCGCCAAAGCGCTCCAAACTTTGTCCCTAGCCCAACGCAAGGATTAAATCTTAGCGTTGACACGGGGCCTCTGGTAGATATGAAGGCTTTAAAAAGAGTCTATGAAGCGCTCCTAAAAGAAGAGTTAAAGAAACTTAACGGCGATGATCGCAAACCAGATGAATATGCTTACGAAGTCGCTAAAAGAGACGATCTCTTAGTGTTTTCTCTAAAAAACAAATCTGATGATAATTTACAAATCACCTTAGATCATGGTTTTCATGCTCATTCAAAGATTGTTAATAACGACAATGTTGCCATGTTAATGGTTAGCGCTAGAGCTTATATCAGAGCTCGTCAAGAGACTTCACCAGAAGCTAATTTTAATGGCTTTGTGCTAACTTGTGAAACCATGAAGCAAGCTCTAGTTCTGCGCGAGCAATTTAAGCAACAAGAGATTCCATTGCAGAATATTCTTATCTCACAAGCCAAACAAGATGAGCCAAGATTCCTTAAACCTGCCCTACTTGGAAATAGGACTAAACCGGTTTTAGAGGAAGAATCCTTAAGTGCATCACCAAGACTTCGCTCAAAGACTGTCTAAGTGCGCATTAGATAGCTAAACGCTCAAACTTTGCAGTTGCTTGCTCTAAAGTACTAGCACTTGAGTATCTAGCTTGGAGTGCTGGAGACTTTATCATTTCGATAAGGTCTTCAGACAAGCCCCGATCCAACTGTCTTAGATCTTTTATCACATCTAAAGCGACAAGCTCACTTTCGAGATCAAACACATGCTCTAACCCTAAATCTTTCTCCAAGAGAAATGATTTAAGCAATTTTATGATGTCATTTCTGCCATGTTTGACTATCAAATGCAAGGGAGTCATATTAGCCTCATTCAGACGAGAAGTGCTTTCTCTAAACTGTTTAGCTGTATCTGCGCCGTCAAACAGCTGGGTAAAACAACGCATAAACTCTTGAGCTTTACCCCTTTGAGCAAAAGCATGAAGTCGATAATCTACTTCTTGTTGTGAAAACTGATAAGTTAACTCAACGCCTTCACCCATATGATGCAATGCACAAGCTCTATCCTCATCTGCATCCAACCAAGTATTGAGTTGACGTTTCATCACTTCATTATTGGCTACTATCGCATGCTCTAAGAGACTCTTCCCAAGGATCGGGGCACGAATAAAAACATCAATCTCCCGCTTAAACCCAGCTGACATTAGCTTTGATAGCGCTGCCTTCACAAAACCATTCCAATGCTTAGCAATGCTCAGTAAAACAATATTGGTTTCAGTTTGTTCGCCAAGCAGTGCTAACAAATCTCTATTTGCAACTAAAGACAGCTTCTCAGGATTATAAAACGCTTCACTCCATAGAGTTTCTTTTGCGACTGATAGCTTGCCCATATAGGCTTGACGCTTTGTATGCGCACTTTCTCTACATTGTGCAGACGTTAGCTTTAAGTCACTGTAAAATCTAGATTTCAAATTAGCCCACAATGAGACATCACCAGTGAGGCTTTGCCTTTCTAGAAACGTTACTTGGGCGCAATCCATTGGGATCGCTTTTAGCAGCCAACTTAAACATGACTCACCTTTTGGCACTATGGATGCTGCCATGAGCGCTTCCAATAAGTGAATATTGCCTGAGTCAATGATATAGTGGAGTAAAGGCTGCTGGTAAAGGCCATGGTGTAAAATAGCAGGTTTAACTCGGTTTTTACTCATCCATTGGCAATAAATGACTAATGACTCGGCGTTGTCAATATCGATGGCGTGATGGATCGCTGTTTTGCCATCTTTGTTTTTAATCGTTGGATCTAGACCTCTCTCTAAGCACAAGTTCACACTTTGAGTTGTCTTATAGGTATTAGCTGAATATAGAATAGGTGTTGGCGGTATGGTGTTAAGCATCACAACTAAAGGTTGCGCAAAACCACGGTTAATCTGTATTAAATGCGCATATTTTTCAACTAGCGCTCTAATCATATAATCTATGTAACTTGGATTTGAGCTAGCAGCAACATTTAATAGATTATTATCTTTGTTAAGGCATAGTACAAATATTTTGCTAAGCTGAGAACTAAACAAACGATCAAACTTCTGTTTATAATCTGGTTGATCGGTATGCCTCAACAAATGACTTAAATGCCTAAGAGTGCCATCGAGATCAACAAGATGCTCAAGAAACCGACGATTTTGTCTCATTTGATTGATTCGCTCATGGTATTGTTCGCTGGCTAAAGTATGGGCTTTCGACAGAGCCAGCGAAGGATCATCCAATTTAGAGAATTTCTTGGTGATAATTTGATTAAGTTGGAATGAGAGAAATTGCAACCTGACATTATCCTTCCAATCATATTCAGGTGATTTCTGACAACGTTCGAGCTCCACCATCATTTTCCTCATAAAACCTGCAGCCATGGTCATATAAAAAGCTCCTTTATCTTCTCTTTTCAAGATGGCTTCTTCAGGGGTTAGCGGGATCTTATCGATATAATTGTCATGAGGGTGTGGCGCAGATGGATTTCTAAATCGACTTTGCCAAGCTAAAAAGGCATGGTAACCACTTTGAATAATGAGCGTTGCTTTTTCTGTAGACAAATCAAACTCTGTTGTCTCAACAAATTCAGCAAAAATCTGGATTGTATTTTCAGGATGTGTTTGATATTTACGCTCTGAGTTTTCGGCTTCTAACTTGCCGAAATAATATTTAAAAATTCCTTTAAGTAAATCCCAGTGTGTCCAGCGATGCTCTTGTACAGAGGTTTGAGTACCTCCTGCTGGTTGCAGCTTAGTTGCTAAACTGCGCAACCTATCTGTAAAGGGGGTGATATTAGGATCAAGTTGCGAAAGATGGGTCACCAAACTAAAACCCATTGTGCCCGGATTAATGGCAAAGGAAGAAGCATCATCTTGGTAATTAGTTGACTCTAATCGATAGTGAGGCTCAAGGTATTGACGAGAATCAAAAATACCCACTGGAAAATTATTTAATAGCCCACCATCGTTACAGTACCCAATCGCCCTACCATTTTTCTCATGCACAAGGACCGGCTCATAAATGGGTGGTAAAGCAGTTGATGCGCAAAAAGCATCTAGGATCCGAACATTAGGATATTTATCAAAGCCAAACACAACTTCTTGAGATTGCCTTTCATCTGGCTGAAGTCTGGTGGCGACGAAATAGGGAGATTTTAAACAAGGATTATCTTTTTGCGCTTCTTTTAAGTCCGCAAAGCTGGCATGCTCATCATCTAAAACGTGCTCAATAAGTCCGCCAGCCCAATCTCTCATGTTCTTTCCTGAATAAATTTTCCCTTGTGTCAGAACACTAAACATATGAGACGCCATTGACGAGCCCCATAAGTTTGATCTGTAATCTGTGAAATCTGTTAGATCTAACTGATTGAACAAACGAACAATTTGGTGGCCATCAAAACCTAAGGCTAATAAAAGAGCTATAATAGCCGCACCAGAAGAGCCTGCAACGCACTTCAAATCATCTAGCAAACCTTTTTCTTGAAGTGCTTGCAAAACGCCAAGAT